>CALAEG010000355.1 GCA_937890965.1 uncultured Caulobacteraceae bacterium
CCGAGATGGGCAAGGCGATGATGGGCACCGGCGAGGCCTCGGGCGAGGATCGCGCCCTGGTCGCCTCGCAGAACGCCATCGCCAATCCGCTGCTCGACGAGGTCTCGCTGAAGGGCGCGCGCGCCGTGCTGGTCAACGTGACCGGCGGGCTCGACATGACCCTGCTCGAGGTCGACGAGGCGGCCAACGCCATTTCCGATCAGGTCGACCCGGAAGCCAACATCATCTTCGGCGCCGCCTTCGACCCCTCGCTCGAGGGCAAGATCCGGGTCTCCGTCGTCGCCACCGGCATGGACGGCCAGTCGATCGCCGCCATCGAGCCCAAGCCCGCGAGAGCCACCCAGCCGGCCCTCGCGCCCATGACCATCCGCGAACCGGCCCCCGCCCCGGCCCGCGAACCGATCATGGCCAGCGCCAGCGTCGCCACGGTCGAGCCGCAGCCCGAGCCCCGTGTTATCGAGCCGGTCGCCGCCGAAGCCGCCCCGAGCGAAGGCGGGCTCGACCTCGCCGCCGAGATCAAGCCGGTCTTCACCCGCGATGCGCCCCTGACGCTGGACATCAAGTCCCAGGGCGACCTCTACGAAGCCCCGGCCGCCATCGAGCCGGAACGGACCGCCGCCAAGGCGGAGCCTGAAGCCGAGGAGGCGGGTCTGCTGCTCCACGGCCGCCTGCCGCTCGGCGACGAGTCCCGCCAGAAGAATGGCGGTTGGCTCAGCCTGTTCGGCGGCCGCACCCGGCACGACCAGTCGCCGCCGCCGCTGCGCGACTATCGCGGCGATCCGACGCCGGTCCTGCAGGCCCGCGCCGCCGCCAGCGCCCAGGCCGCGCTGCAACCCGCGCCCGAGGCGCAGGCCGAGGCCGGCGAAGACCTGGAAATCCCCTCCTTCCTCCGCCGTCTGGCCAACTAGGCTCAACCTTCTCCCCATTCCCGTTCAAGGGTGGCGACCGAAAGCCCCTTCTCCATAGCGGGGAGGGGGCCGAGGCCGGGCGGGCTGGCGTGAGTTCTCCAAGCAAAATCAAACACTAAGTCTCGAAACATTCGGACACGGAAGTTGAGTTGCCGCCTGGCGGGCATCACCCTAAGGCGTCAGGCTAGGCTTTTGGCGATGCTGTTCGCCGCGTTGGCATAGGCGGTCACACTTGGCGACATCGGCGGTCTTCCAGCACACGCTCGGCGCCTCCGTCGTCTTCGAAGGCGTCGGCCTGCATAGCGGCCAGACCATGGCCTGCGCTCTGCGCCCCGCTCCGGTGGGCGCCGGCGTCACCTTCATCCGCACCGATCTGGCCGGCGACAACCGCATTCCCGCCCGCGCCGAGGCGGTGATCCGCACCCAGCTCGGCACCGTGATCGGCAACGCCGCCGGCGCCGAGGTCTCGACCATCGAGCACCTGATGTCCGCCTTCGCCGCGCTTGGCGTCGACAACGCCGTTGTCGAGCTGGACGGCCCCGAACTGCCGATCATGGACGGCTCGGCCGAGCCTTTCGTGCGCCTGATCGACCAGGCGGGCGTCGAGCCCCAGAACGCGCCGCGCCACTATATCGAGATCGTCGAGCCCATCGAGGTGATCGAGGGCGACAAGCGCGCCGCCCTGGTTCCCGCCGACCGGTTCGAAATGGCCTTCGAAATCGACTTCGCCAGCGCCGCTATCGGCGGCCAGCGCATCGACATCGTCCTCGACGAGACCGCCTTTCGCGACGGACTGGCTGCAAGCCGCACCTTCGGCTTCCTGCATG
>CALAEG010000356.1 GCA_937890965.1 uncultured Caulobacteraceae bacterium
GGCAAGGCGCGGGTGTAAGTCTACTCCGCCGCGTCGGGCTTCTTGGTCATGCCCATGACTTCAAGGATTTCGGGGCGGATGTTGTCCGTGCCCTTTTCGGCGATGTGCTTGAAGATGCTGGCGCCCACCGCCGCGCGGGCTTGGTTCATGGCGTCTTCGCGGGTGGCGCCGACGCGCTCATAGGACAGGTCGCGGTTCACATTCGAACCCTGGAACTTCGGCGCCACGTGCCGCGCGATCAGCTCGTAGGAGCGCTGGGTCTGGGCCCAGTCGGCCCAGTTGTGCGCCATCTGCAGGAAGCAGCCGAAGCCGCCGGACTGGCTCTGCAGGCGTTCGAGTTGGGCGATAGCGTCCTCGGGCGTGCCGATCACCGCCATGCCGGACTCGATCATCATGTCGATCGGATCGGCGTCGCCTTCGCCGACCAGCGGCAGGGCCGCCACATCGCGGAAATAGGCGATCCATTTGTGCAGGCCGAAGCGGACGTTCTCGCGCGCCTTTTCGCGGGTCTCGGCCACGTGCATCGGCCCGACTAGCCGCCAGGCGTCGCGGTCCATCGTCATGCCGTGTTCCTTGGCCTGCTCCTCGGCGATCGCCCAGTTGGAGGCCAGCGCATTGAAACCGCCGGCCGAGGTCGCGCCAATCGACAGCAGCCCCGCCCCATGCTTGCCCGCCGCTCGCGCGCCGGTTGGCGACACCTGGCTGGCCACGGCGATCTCCACATGGGGCCGGCTGAACGGCGTCATCTGCAGTCGCGCTTCGTTCAGCTCGAACCAGTCGGTCTTATGGGTGACGGTCTCGCCTTTCAGCAGGCGCACGATCACCTCCAGCGCCTCGTCCATCATGTCGCGCTGCTTGATCGGCTGGATGCCCATCATGATGGCGTCGGAGGGCAGGGCGCCGGGGCCGACGCCGAACATGACGCGGCCGCGGGTCATGTGGTCGAGCTGGTTGATGCGGTCGGCCAGCATCAGCGGATGGTGGTAGGGCAGGGAGGAGACGCCGGTGCCCAGGCGGATGTGCTTGGTGCGCTCGGCGGCGGCGGCGATGAACACCTCGGGGCTGGCGATGATCTCGAAGCCGGCCGAATGGTGCTCGCCGATCCAGGCCTCTTCGTAGCCCAGCCGGTCCATCAGCTGGACCAGCTCCAGGTCGCGCTCGATGGCGAGCGTCGGGTTCTCATCCAGCGAATGGAAGGGGGCGATGAAGGCGCCGAAGCGCAGCTTGGCCGATGTCATTGGGCGTTCCCCGCTATGTTATCGGCGATATCTAGAGCGGGTTGAGGAAAAGTGCGAAGCGGTTTTCCGCCCGCAACCCGCTCTAACTCTTAAGAATCGATCACGTTCATGATTTTGGATTGCTTCAATCCAAAACCATCGTGATCTATGGCGGCGCGGGGAGTGGCCGGCAAGCGTCGCCGTCATCAGCCCAGGTCGAGCACGTCCGGATCGGAGCAATGGACCGTCAGGGGCCCCCGGTCGTCGCCGGCGCGGCTCAGCGTCAGGTCGACGGTGCGCCGGCCCACCGCCAGGCCGGTCAGGGTCAGGCGGTCGACGCCGTCGGGCAGGATGGGCTTGTCCAGCCGGATCCGTTCGTTCCAGCCGTCGATGCTGAGGCCCAGACAGGCCTCCAGCAACATGAAGACCGAGCCGGCCGCCCAGGCCTGAGGCATGCAGGCGACTGGATAGGCGACGGGCGGCTCGTTCGGCGCGCGGGCGAAGCCGCAGAACAGCTCCGGCAACCGCATGTTGAACTTGGTCGCCGCGCGGCCGAGGCTGTCCAGCACCTTGGCGGCGGCCTCGCGATGGCCGTAGCGCGACAGGCCCGCGGCGCAGATGGCGGTGTCGTGCGGCCAGACCGAGCCATTGTGATAGGACATCGGATTGAAGCGCACGGCGCTGGAGGCCAGCGTGCGCAGGCCCCAGCCGGTCAGGAAATCGGCTGATAGCAGCCGGTGGCGCACCCGCTCGGCCCGCTCCGGCGACGGCAGGCCAACGAAGAGCAGGTGGCCGGCGTTGGAGGCGGGCGGGCGGCAAAGGCGGCCCTCGCCATCGACGGCGATGCCGTAGAAGCCCTCCTCCTCCATCCAGAACCGCGCCTCGACCGCCTCCCGGATCGCTTCGGCGCGGGCGGCCCAGGCCGGCGCGCGCGCGTCGTCCAGCCGCTCGCCCAGCTCGGCCATGGCCCGGAAGGCGGCGAAGGCATAGCCCTGCACCTCGACCAGGGCGATCGGCCCGTCGGGAAAACGGCCGTCGGCGTGGAAGATGGAGTCTTCCGAATCCTTCCAGCCCTGGTTGGAGAGGCCGCTCTGTTCGCCGCGAGCATAGTCGAGCAGCCCGTCGCCGTTGGAATCGCCATAGCGCTCGATCCAGTCCACCGCCGCGGTCAAGGCTGGCCAGATCTCGCGGATCAGATCGAGGTCGCCGGTCCGGTGGGCGTAGGCGCCGGCCAGGGCCACGAACAGCGGGGTTGAATCGACGCTGCCGTAATAGAGGCCGAACGGCACCTCGCACAGGTTCGACATCTCGCCGCGGCGGGTCTCGTGCATGATCTTGCCGGGGGCGGCGTCGCGGAAGGCGGACACCTCGTGCGCCTGGTGAGCCGCCAGATAGCGCAGCACGCCGCGGGCCAGGCCGGGATCCAGCCACAGCATCTGCCAGGCGGTGATCACCCCGTCGCGGCCGAACGGCGTCGAGAACCAGGGGATGCCGGCGTAAGGGTAGGGTCCGGTCTCCAGGTCGGTGGTGAGCAGGGCGAGGTCGGCGCGGGACTGTTCCAGCCAGGCGTCGAAGCGCACGCCGCGCGCTCGAATCCGCGCGCCGCGACGCCGACGCTTGCGGGCCTCGCGGATCGCGGCCGCCGCCGCCATGCGGAACCGATAGCGGCTAGGCGGCTCATCGACGCCGCTGCCGGCCTCGACATAGAGCTCGAACCGCGAGCGGGGCGACAGCGAGAACAGGAACTCGGCCCGATGCGCGCCGAACCGTCCCGGCGGCTCGGAAAAGGCGATGACGCTTGCGCGCTCGATATCGTCCAGTCCGCGATAGCCGAAGATGATCTGCCGCCCGTCGACGATCGGGCTGACCAGCTTGCCATGGGCGGCGCGGGCGATGCCGCGGATCTCGAACATGTCGCGAAAGTCGGCGGCGAACTCGATGGCCAGCGGCAGCAGCTCATCGTCGAGGCTGTGATTGGTCACCCGTATGCGCTCGTAGAGCCGGCGTTCCCACAGGAAGCGCCGCCGCTCCACATGCATGACGCCGGGCGGCGTCGCCTTCTGGCCCATGGCCGGCAGCGGTCGATTGGCGCCATGGAAGGTGAAGGCGACATTGTCGCGGCTCACCGAGGAGCCAAGCCCCGACGGCGGCCGCGCGCCGACCAGCAGACGAAAGCGCGATAAGAGGCGCGTGTCGTCGTCGAAGAAGCCGTCGGTCGCGCCCAGTATGTCGCCATTGGCGTCGGCGACGATGAAGGCGTCCCCGTCCTTCAGCGACAGAAGCTGGCCTAATCCATCGGCTTCCCGCCGATCGACCTCGGTATGGTCGACGAAGGCTGAGTCATCCATGGCTCGGGTTTAGGCGATTCTCATCAGCTCCGGGTCAAGCCTTTTCGCCAGGGAATCGACCTGGGGATTGGAGACCGCCAAGCCGCCATACAGTTCGACGTAATGGCTGGCCATGACCGACGACGAGAACCGCTGCTCGAAGCGGCGGCGCACGGCGGCGCGGTCGAGGCTCCTGGCGCGCCAGACCGCCTGGTCGGCCTCGGCTTCGGACTCGACGATGAAACCGGTCACGCCATTGTCGATCACTTCGCGTGTCGAGCCGCAGCCCCAGGCGATCACCGGCGTGCCGCAGGCCATGGCCTCGATCATCACCAGGCCGAAAGGCTCGGGCCAGTCGATCGGAAAGAGCAGGGCGTCGGCGCCGCCGAGGAAGGCGGACTTCTGGTGGTCGCCGATCTCGCCGATGAACTCGATCAGCGGATGGTCGAGCAGGGGTTCGATCTCGTTGCGGAAATAGTTGGCGTCGGCGGCGTCCACCTTGGCGGCGATCTTCAGGCGTCGGCCGAGCCGCTTGGCGATGGCGATGGCGCGATCGGGCCGTTTTTCCGGTGAGATGCGGCCCAGAAAGGCGAGGTAGCCCTCCGAACGCGGGCTAAACCGATAGAGGTCGGAATCCATGCCGTGATAGACGGTGCCGGCCCAGTTGGCGTCCGGCAGATAGCGTCGCTGGTCGTTGGAGATGGAGACCAGCGGATAGCCGCCCCAGCGGCTGTAGACCCCGGCCAGGTCCTTCATGTCGAGCCGGCCGTGCAGGGTGGTCAGCGTGCGCCCGGCGATCTCCTCGAAGAAGGGGAAGTGGATCATGTCGACGTGGAAGTGCAGCACGTCGAACTCGTGGGCGCGCCGGCGCACCTCGGCTAGCATGGTCATGTGCGCCGCGAGGTCGGACTTCAGCGACGCGGGATCCAGCCGGATGGCCTGGTCGCGGACCGGCGCGAGTTCGGCTCGGGTGTGGGCGTCGGCGCTGGAAAACAGCACCGTCTCATGACCCTGATCGACCAGGGCGTCGCACAGGTGCGCAACCACCCGCTCGGTGCCGCCATAAAGCTTTGGCGGCACAGCCTCGTATAGCGGTGCGATCTGGGCGATCTTCATGACTGGCCTCACAAATTCGGGCGTACGGCCGCCCCCGGTGCAGAGCCAAGCATCAGAACGCCGAATAGTTCCCTCAAAAGCGCCGATTCATTCGCCGCGACGCGAAATCACGATCGGATGCGAGCTTGAGAGGCCGCCATCGACCACAATTGCCTGACCGTTGACATAAGATGCGTCGTCGGAGGCCAGGAACAAGGCCGCGCCGGCGATCTCCTCGGGCACACCCGCCCGCTTCAGCGGGTTGAGCTGGCCGATGCGGTCCTCGGTGCCCTTGGCCCGCGCGCGATCGAACACCGGCTTGGTCATGCCGGTCTCGATCAGACCGGGGCAGATGGCGTTGACCCGCACGCCGGTGCCCGAGAGCAGCTGGGCCGTGGTCTGCACCAGGTTGATCACCCCGGCCTTCGAGGCGCTGTAGGCCGGGCCGCCGGCGCCTGAGCGCAGGCCGGCCACACTGGCGGTGCAGATGATCGAGCCCTTGCCCTTCTCCCGCATCGGTTTGGAGGCGTGCTTGATGGCGAGGTACGGGCCGACCAGGTTGATGCGCAGCAGGGCCAGCCATTGCTCGCCGGTCTGTTCCAGCGGCGGGTCGAGGCTCATGGTCGCCACCCCGGCATTGGCGTAGCAGATGTCGAGGCCGCCGAACTTCTCCAGCGCGGTTTGAACGGCCTTGGCCACGTCGGCCTCATCGCCGGCGTCGCCGGTCAGCGCGATGGCCTCGCCGCCGGCGGCGCGGATGGCCTCAGCCGTCTCTTCGATCGCTGGCGCGCGGTCGAAGACCACGACCTTGGCGCCTTCGCTGGCGAAGAGTTTGGCGCTCGCGCGCCCGATGCCGCTCGCCGCGCCGGTGACCAGCGCAACCCTGTCCTGAAGCCGTCCCATCGTTGTTCTTTCCCACTCTTGATCTTGTGGGCGCGATTTAGAGGCCGCTGTGGGCTACGGGCAAGCGCCGTTCGACGGTTCAGTTGTCCGGGCTTCAGCCCAGGCCCAGTCTTGCCGCCAGGGTCTGGCGTACGGGCGGCGCGGGCGCGGGCGAGGCATCGGCGCCGCGGCCGAGCTTGCGGCCGCCGAAAAAGGCCGCGCCGGCGGCGAGGCTGGCCAGGACGGCGAGCGCCATGGTCGCCCTGGGGCGCATCTGGGCGGCGGAGAACAGGCTCGATTCCCGCACACCCTTGTAATAGGTGCGCTCGCGCAAATCCTGGCCGGCTTGGTGCAGGTTGTCGTGGCGCGTGCCGCGGCGG
>CALAEG010000357.1 GCA_937890965.1 uncultured Caulobacteraceae bacterium
TCTTGCAGCGGGCGCGGCCGCCATCGCACCCCCTCCACCCCCCTTCGGGCGGTCCCCCTCCCCCTACGGGGGAGGATCACGGGGGCAGGCGCGGCGCCCCTCAGTACGGGGTCAGTTCGACGATCCGCTGGCTGTCGACCTTGAAGCGCACCTTCTCGCCGACGGTGGCGCCGGTCAGCAGCTCCGGTTTGGAGACCACGAAGGGCATGGCGCCGGCGGGCCAGTTGCGCGCCAAAACCGGCTCATAGGCGATGGTGATGCGGTTGGACGCCGGGTCGATGGCCTTGATCACGCCGATGATGTCGGTGTCGCTCACGGGGACGGGGCGGGGCGCCGCGGCGGACGGGCGCGAAGAGCTGCCGCTGCCGCCGGAAGGGGGTTGGCCGCTGCCGCCGCCATGCCGGTGGCCGCCGCCGCCGGCGCCGCCGAACTGGGCGTGGGCGGCGGTCGCGGCCATCAGGACGATGGCGAGGGCTGGAGCGACAGGACTACGCATGATCTCGCCCAAGAGTGATGTGGGGCCTCATTAGCCTTCCAAATACGTCCCGGCGAAGACAGGCCGATCTCACCGCTGAAATCTCATGGCTACAAAGTCGCGCCGAGGTGGGCTAGGGAGGCGGCATGACCGAGACGGCGGACAGAGCGACGGGCGGGGCCTCGCCCGAGGCGATCCAGGCGCACTACGACGTCGGCAACGGCTTTTATCGGCTGTGGCTCGACCCGACTCTGACCTATTCCTGCGCGCTCTGGGCCGGGGCGGACGACACGCTGGAGGCCGCCCAGCTGCGCAAGCTGGACTGGATCGCCGAGCCGGTGCTGCAGCGCCACGCCAAGCGCGTGCTGGACATCGGCTGCGGCTGGGGCAGCATGCTGGCGCACCTGGCCGCCGGCGGCGTCGAGCGCGGTGTCGGCCTGACGCTGAGCCGGGAGCAGTTCGACTATGTCGGGGCCCGCGGCCTGCCGGGCGTCGAGGTGCGGCTGGACAGCTGGCGCGATCACAAACCGGACGCGCCCTACGACGCCATCGTCTCGGTGGGCGCCTTCGAACATTTCGCCGACCTGGACCTGAGCGAAGAGCGGCGGATGGCCATCTATCGCGAGTTCTTCGAGGCCTGCCACCGCTGGCTGGCGCCGGGCGCGCCCCTGGTGCTGCAGACCATCGCCTATGGGCCGGTGCCGGCCCTGCTCGGGCGCGAGCTCTTCCTGGACTATTTCCCGGAGTCCGATCTGCCCAGGCCCTTCGAGATCTTCAAGGCCTGCGACGGCCTGTTCGAAGTGACCGCCTTCCGCAACGACCGCGAGGACTATGTCCGCACGCTGAAGGCCTGGCACCGCAACCTGCGCGCCCAACGCGACGCGGCGGTGGCCGAGGTCGGCGAGGCCAAGGTCGAGTTCTACAAACGCTATCTCGGCGTCTCGGCCATGATGTTCTCGGTCCGCAACACCGTCCTCCTCCGCCTGAAAATGACCCGGGTCCCCTAGGTCACCGCGTCGGGGACGGACTCCAGGGACGGCAGGGGCTCCCCGGCGATCATGGCTTCGAAGCCGCGCAGGCGCTTATAGACCGACAGCAGGTCGACGATCGTGGGCCAGGAGTTGACCAGGTACTGGAAGGACGACCGGACCTGCTCGAAGGCGTTCAGGATTTGCTGCAATAGGCCGAGCGTGATGGCGCCGGCCGCGAGGGTTGGCACCAAAATGATGTAAGGGACGATATTGTCGACCTGCAAATAGAGGTAGCGGCCGATATTGAAATACAAGTAGTTGAGATAGTAGCGGAAATAGTTGCGCCGGACGTTCGCGAACAGCTCCCCCAGCGTCGGCGGCTGAGCGCGAGCGGCATCGTCCTCGCCGTAGACCAGCTCCTTGCGGTAGGCGGCCTCGACCCGCTGGTTGCGAAACTCCAGCCCCGGCAGGCGCACGCCGATCAGGGCCAGGAAGGTGGTGCCGAACAACGCCCAGAAAAGCGCCGCCAGCACCAGCGGCTGCGGCACGCGGCCGATCAGCGGCAGGGTGGTCACGTGCAGCGACAGAGTCACCAGCACCGGCAGGAAGGCGATCAGGGTCATGACCGAATTGACCAGGCTGCCGCCCAGATCCTCCGTCGTGGAGGAGAAGCGCATGGTGTCTTCCTGGATGCGCTGGGACGCGCCCTCGACGTTTCTCAGGATCGTCCAGTGGTCGGTGTAGTAGGTGTTCATCGCCGTGCGCCAACGGAAGACATAGTGGCTGGTGAAGAAGTCGATCAGCACGCCGGCGGTGATGGCCACCAGGGCGATGTTCGAGAAGGTGAGCAGCTGGATATAGAATTCGGTTGGGGTGACAGGGCGGGTGCGGCCAAGCGCGGCCTGCACCAGGTCGTAGAACGGCCCGTACCAGGTGTTGATGGCCACGCTGACCTCGACCTGCAGATAGGTGGCGAAGATGATCAGGGCCGAGCCCCAGATCGACCAGCGCGCCCAGGGATGCGGCGCGATCAGCCGCCAGAAACCGGCGAACAGGCCGACCGCCGCCCAGAAGTAGATGTAGAACCACAGGAAAGGCTTCGACCAGAAGATCGAGACCCCGACGATCGGCGCCGCGCCGGCCGGCGCCGGCGGCAGGCCGATGAAGGCGCCCCAGCCCCTGGCGCCGAGATACCAGAGCCCGACCGCAACCCCGATCCAGACCAGGACGGAGATGAAGAAAGGCCGCGGGCGCGGGAAGAAGGAGACGAACATGGCGGGCGGTCCTAGCTCGAGCGGAATCGGCGGCAGAGAAGACCGAGGCTAGCGGCGAAGACGCGGCGGCGGAACGATCGGGATCGCGCGCCGTTGAAAGCCTAGCCGCCATTACGCACGCGGCGCGGGCTGGACGGGCGAACCATGACTCTGATCATCATCATCATCGTGCTGCTGCTGCTGTTCGGCGGCGGCGGCGGTTACTATGCGCACAGAAGCTACGGCGCGCGCGGCCTTGGCGGCGTGCTCGGCATCGTGATCATCATCTTCATTCTGCTGTGGCTGTTCGGCGGCCTGCACGGCTAGCGGCTAGGCTTCCACCACCGCCTTGCCGACGGGCGCCAGCGAGATGGCCGCCAGCTTCAGGTGCTGCCAGGCGAATGGTATGCCGATGATGGTGACGGCCAGGCCAAAGGCCAGCACGACGTGGTGCAGCGCCAGCCACCAGCCGGCCAGCAGCAGCCAGACTATGTTCAGCAGAAGGCTGGTCGGGCCGATGTCGCGCTCGACCACCACCTTGCCGAACGGCCAATAGGCGAAGCCGGCGATCCGGAACACCGCTGGCGTCCAGGGCAGGCCGACGATGGTGATGGCCAGGATCACCCCCGCCAGCAGCCACGCCGTGCCCGCGATAAAGCCGCCGAAGATGAACCAGAGGAGGTTGAGCAGCAGCCGCATGGGGTGGTTCTCGATTCAGCCGAACTTCACGACATCGCCGGCCTAAGCGAAGAAGACAATTATCTTTTCCGTCATGGCCCGACTTGTTCGGGCCACCCATGAGCGCCAAGCTAGGCCGTATGGTCG
>CALAEG010000358.1 GCA_937890965.1 uncultured Caulobacteraceae bacterium
GGACGTCCCGGAAGACAGCCTCAGCCTAACACGCTCCCAAACAGACAAGGGGTCGTGCGGCGATTTCCGGGTGGCGGCGGGACTTGCCGGACAGGGTGATCGACCCCTCATCCGGCCCTTCGGGGCCACCTTCTCCCGCAAGGGGAGAAGGTGTGAACTACGCCGGCCGGCGGCCTGTATCGAGGAAGTCGCGGGCGCTGAAGGCCTTGGGAGCGGCGACTTCGACGATGGGATCGTCGCGGTCGTCGAATTCGGTGCGCAGGGCCCGGCTCATCACGGCGTGCATGTCGTAGAGGCAGACGATGTAGGTGAGTTCGAGGATCTGCTCGTCGTCGAGGAAGGCCCTCAGCGCATCGAACACCGCCTCCGGCGTGCGGCCGGCCTGCAGCGCCAGGCAGTCGGTATAGGCCAGCACGGCCCGCTCTTCCGCTGAGTAACAGGTCGCGACCTGCCAGTGCGGGATGGCGGCGATCTTCTCCTCAGGCATGCCCAGCCCCCGCATGGACTTGCAGTGCTGGGAAAAGACGAACTGGCTGGCCTTGACCCAGCCCACGCGGGTCTGGCCGAGTTCGCGCAAGGCCGGGTCGAGCTTGCGGTTCGGGTCGCGGTAGAGGGCGAAGCCGCGCACGGCGTGGTCGAACACATCCGGCGAGTTGGCGAACACCGTCCACCAGTCGCCCGGCGTGCCGGTGTCGGTGCCGGGCTCGGCCACCGGATCGCGGTCGCCGAACAGCAGGTCGTAGGTGCGCGATATGGACTTGGACGTGACCTCGGCGCGCGGAACCTGGCGCAGTCGCGGCATCTAGACGCTCTGCAGCTGGGCGGCGTGGGCGGGCTGGTGGCGCACGTCCTCCGCCGTCAGCTTGCGGGTGAAGGCGGCGAATTCCAGCATGATGCCGTTCGGATCGGTGAAATAGACCGAGCGAACGAAGACGCCGGGATGCATCTTGCGCGACGCGCCGAGCTCGGAATCGTCGTGATTGACCACCACCGGCAGGACCGGCACGCCCTTGTCCTTCAACCGCTGCAGATTGGCCTCCAGCTCGTCCTCGTCGACGGTGAAGGCGACATGGTTCATCGAGCCTATGGCGCTCATCGGCTTGGCCGGAAAGTCCTCGACCGAGGCGATACCGGGCGCGGCGGCCGGTCCGTTCTCCCACCAGAAGAAGGCCAGCAGGTTGCCGCCGCCGCAGTCGAAGAAGAAGTGCTGGCCGCCGTCGGGCAGGGCCACGGTCTTGACCAGGGGCATGTCGAGAATCTGGGTGTAGAAGTCCACCGTCTCAGCCATATCGCGGCAGACGAGGGCCAGGTGGTTGATGCCGTTGGTGCGCATGATCGCCTCCCTGAGGCTGGTTCGATGTCTTGAGGGCGATGATCAGCCCAAAACGACCGGAAATGCCAGCCTGACCTAGGGGCAGACGCCTACTCGCGCTTCACATAATCCGCGAACGCCGCCGCATAGTCCGGATGCCAGCGCGAAAGCGCCGGGCGGTTCTTGATGATGTCGTCCGCCATCCACTGCATGCGCCGCTCGTCCAGTTTGCGCGGCACGTCGTTGTCGGGACAGAGCAGGTAGAAGTCGCCGCGCTCCAGCCCTTCGATCATGAAATCCACCACCTGCTCGGCGCTCCAGGGCCCAGGCGGCTTCTCGACCCCCCGCCTTGTCATGCCGGTCCAGGTCGAGCCGGGGATGAGCAGGTGGGCGGTGACGCGGCCGGGCGCCGCCCCGCGCAGTTCGTGGGCGAGCAACTCGGTATAGGCCTTCAGCCCGGCCTTGGAGACGTTGTAGGCGCTGTTGCCGGGCGGCAGGGTGATGCCCTGTTTCGAGCCGGTATTGACCACCAGACCCGGCCCGCCCTGGGCCAGCATCCAGGGCACGAAGGCCTGGACGCCGTTGACCGCGCCCCAGAGATTGACGTCGATCAGCCGCCGCCAGCCGTCGAGATCCTCCCAGGGCTTGCCGGGATTGGCGCCCATGCCGGCATTGTTCATCAAGAGGTTGATCGCACCGAACTGGACCGCGGCCTGGTCCTGCAGATCCTGCACCGCATCGAAGCGCGAGACGTCGACCACGGCGGCGCGCACCTTGTCCGGCGACGAGATCGCCGCGACCGCCGCCCGCGCCTCATCCAGCGGCGCGGCGTGCAGGTCGGCCAGCATGACGTTCAGCCCGCGCCCGGCCAGCGCCTTGGCGGCGGCCAGGCCGATGCCGCTGGCCGCGCCGGTGATCACCGCGGTGCGGCCGGGTTCGAGGGCGGGATGGGTCATGGGAGCGTCTCCTTAGTCGATCGGCCAGCCCGGACGGCGCATGGAAAACATCGCCTCGGGCGTGATCTCGAAATAGTCGCCCATCCGCCCGGCGCGCAGGATCGGGTGGGCGGTGGCGGTCTCATAGACCCCGTCGGTGATGAGGCGCGGATCGATGTGGATCATCACCACCTCGCCCAGGATCAGCCAGGTGTCGGCCTTGATCCCGTCGGCGCCCTGCAGCTGGACCAGCTGGCTGAGCCGGCACTCGAAATTGACCGGGCTTTCCAGGACGCGCGGCGCCGCGACCAGCCGGCCAGGCGCGCGGGTCAGGCCCGCCACCTCGAACTCGTCAATCTCCGGCGGGGCGGGCGTGCAGGTGATGTTCATCGGCTCGGCCAGGGCCTTGGTGGCCAGGTTCCAGCAAAACTCGCCGCTGGCCTCGATATTGGCCACCGAGTCCTTCCAGCCGATGGTGGAGAAGCCGATGATCGGCGGGCGATAGTTGAAGGCGTTGAAGAAGCTGTAAGGCGCCAGGTTGGCGACGCCGGCGGCGTTGATCGAGGAGATCCAGCCGATCGGCCGCGGTCCGACGATGGCGTTGAACGGATCGTGCTTCAGGCCGTGTCCCTTGGCGGGTTCGTAGGTGTGCGCGGTCTCGTCGGCCATGGGCGACGGTTTAAGGCGCGAGCGGCCGAAACGATAGCCGCGACGCATCCTCTTCCCGCGCGGGCGGCTTTGCGCGACAGTGGCCGAAAATAGGATGGGAGAACGCCATGGCCGACGATGTCAGCGCCGAACTTAAGGCCGCCAACGAGACGATCCGGCTCTGGCCGGACGGGCCACCGCGCACCATTCCGGATGTCGGCCCGGAGACCGTATTCCGCTCGCCGCCGTCTGGCGGATCCGACACCAACATGTTGCGCAATGTCTCCGACCCGACGCTGACGGTCTTTCCGGCCAACCGGGCCAAGGCCAACGGCGTCGGCGTCATCGTCGCCCCCGGCGGCGGCTGGCGGATCCTGGCCTGGGAGCATGAGGGCATCGACCAGGCCAACTGGCTGGCCGAGCGCGGCTATACCGCCTTCCTGCTGAAATACCGGGTCATGGGCACGCCGGTCGATCCGGACGCCTTCCTGGAGACGCGCAAGGTCCCACCCGGCTGGGACCCCAACCTGTCGGCCGCCAAGGCGCCGCGCAGTCTCGCCAAGCTGACCCGCGACAACGCCGAGACCGCCTACGCCCGCGAAATCGCCTGCGAGGACGGCGTCCGCGCGCTGAACCTCATCCGCGAACGCGCCGCCGACTGGGGCGTCAAGCCGGACCGGATCGGCATGATCGGCTTTTCCGCCGGCGCCTTCCTGGCCGTCGATGTGGCCATGACCCCGGGCGCCAACCTCGCCTTCGTCGCGCCGATCTACGGCGGCGAGACCGGCGGCCGGCCGGTGGCCGCCGACGCCCCGCCGCTGTTCACCGCCATCGCCCAGGACGACCGCATGTTGTTCAAGGTGGTCGAGGGCCTCTATGCCGACTGGTCCAATGCCGACCGGCCGGCCGAGCTGCACATCTTCGCCAAGGGCGGCCACGGCTTCGGCATGGTTCGGCGCGGCCTGCCGGTGGACCGCTGGATCGACCTCTTGGAAGACTGGCTGGCGGACCAGGGCTTCGCTTGAGGGATCGTAGAGCCCGACTCCGACGTTATCTCGGTTTCAGGATCGGCTCGAGGACGAAGGCTATGGGTTCGAAGACTTTAATCGTGCTTGGCGCGGCACTCGCATTCGCCGCCGGCGCCGCCGGCGCCCAGGACATGAACGCCATGGCCCGCGATCAGGTGGGCACGCCGCTCGCGGTCTCCGATGCG
>CALAEG010000359.1 GCA_937890965.1 uncultured Caulobacteraceae bacterium
GGGTTGAGGAAAAGTGCGAAGCGGTTTTCCGCCCGCAACCCGCTCTAACCCTTAGAAGTCGATCACGTTCATGGTTTTGGATTGATTCAATCCAAAACCATCGTGATCTAGCGCGGCATCCTACGCCAAATCAGCGGCGCGGGCGTTTCATATCTGACACCCACCTTAAGTGCGCTCGAACTTGTCGATGAAGCGCTCGTCCTCCCACACCTCGATCAGCTGGTAGTGCGGCGAAACCGTGAGCCGGTTTGCCCCGACCTCACGGGCCCGCTCGTCGTCGCGGACCGTCACGGCGTCCAGCGAAGGCACAGAATAACGGTCGTCGTGGATGTAGAGCGTGTAGGTCTTCAACTCGGCTCCGACACAAAGCTCAGGTGCGGCGGTTTGTGAACGAGCCTGACCGTGGCTCCGTGTTCCTCGTAATATTCAGGGCTTTGCCGTTTGGGTGTCGGGCAGCCGACATTAAACCTGGGGACTTTTCTGCATGGAGTGCGTTTGACCCTGGCGATCGGCTCCATCGATCGCGTTCGAAGGAAGACTGGTGCAGACCCGAAATTACGTCCTGCGCGCCCTGACCGCCGCCGACCAGAGCGCGCTCGAGCCGTTCGCCCAGACGGTGGCGCTGGCCTCAGGCGAGGTGCTCTATGAACCCGACTATCCCGTCGACTGGGTCTATTTCCCCAATACGGCGGTTTTGTCGGTGGTCACGGTCATGGTCGACGGGCGCACCGTCGAGAGCGACACGGTCGGCTATGAGAGCGTGGTCGGCGTTCTGAACGCACTCGGCTCCTGTGTGGCGGTCAATCGCACCTTCACCCAGATCCCCGGCTCGGTCATTCGCCTGTCCGCCTCGCGCCTGCGCCACCAGGCCGCTCGCAGCGCCGAGTTGCGCAAGCTGCTCATGCGCCACGCCCAGGCCAACCTGGCCCAGGCGCACCAGTCGGTCGCCTGTAACGCCCTGCACGGGCTGAACCAGCGACTGTGCCGTTGGCTTCTGATGTCGCAGGACCGCACGGCCGAGGATGGCGTGCGTTTGACCCAGCAATATCTGGCCGCCATGCTTGGGGTTCAGCGCACCACGGTGACCGAGGCCTTGGGCGAACTCGCCGACGCCGGCATGATCCGCCAGGGCCGCGGACGCATCGACATCCTGGACCGGCCGCGCATGCTGGCGGAATCCTGCGAATGTTACGATACGGTGCGGGCCAATCTCGAACAGCTGATCGGCCGCGATCCGTCGCGGGACGGCGCGACCGCCGCCGCGGTCAAGGGTCGGAGCGGCTCGACACGATAGCGGCGAGCGCGACGGCGAAGGCCAGTTCGACACAGACGAGAATGAGCGACATCATCGGTCCTACTCGCAAAAGACGCGGACCTTGGCCCGCCCGTCGTCGACATCGACATTGAAGTCGCCAAGCTGTTCGATCAGAGCCTCGAGATTGTCCGGCTTGATCTGGCTGACATCGAGCGGAATGCCCTGTTCGCGCAGGGCCGCATTGACCTGCTCGCGCGCCTGGACCGGGATCAGGGCGCCCAGCCGGACACCGGCGCGCAAGAGCTGCATGGGTATGCGGACATTCACCTTGGACGGCCCCTCGCCATAGCCGGCGCCGGCGTCGACCACCACGCGCAGGTATTTCGGCGGCTTGCGCGCCGGCGGCGCGTCGGCGGCGCCGTTCGCCCGATCGCCGCCAAGGGCCGCGATCAGCCGCTCGGCCTCGTCGGCGTTGATCTTGCCGTCGGCGAGCAGATCCAGGATGCGTTTGCGGTCTTCGTTCATGATCTTGGTCTTTCTCAGATGACGCGTACGAGGATCACGGCGTCCGGCGACTGCACCTCGATGTGCGTCCCAGCCATGGCCACAAAGACGCGGACCAGGCTCCAGATCGTCAGGAAAGGGTTCAGCCGGGCGATCAGGCAACCGATCAGGATCAGGGGCGACAGCAAAAGGCCAAGGATCACCAGCAGCAGCCAGACCAGAAAGAGCGGCAGCCAGAGCCGGATGCGGCGCCCGTTGCGCGGTTCGATGTGGACGACGGCGATAAGCGGGATCATCGGCCTTGCTCCAGTTCGCGGATGGCGGCCTGGACGTCGATCTCGCCGTTTTTGAGCCGGTCGAGCACGTCGCGGCTGGGTGGGGCCGGATCGGTCTCGACGAAGGCGAGGTTGGCGGCGATGCGGTTGAGCCTGGCCTTGATGGTCGGGTAGCTGACCCCGAACACCTGCTCCATCTCCTTGATCGAGCCGTGGCTGCGTACGAAGGCGGCGACGAAGACCTGGTCCTCGGCGGCCAGGCGCGCCAGTTCGGGCAACTCGAACGCGCCCTCGATGGCGATGTCCTTGCCTACCAGCCGCACGCGCTCGACCACCAGGGCCGAGCCGCCGGTCAGCCGGGTCAGTTCCTGCCAATCGCGCGCTGTCGAGGTTTCCGAAGCCATGGGCTGCTCCTGCGGTTTATCGAAACGTAAATCAGGATATTCAATTTATCAAGGATGAAAAATTGACTTTCTCAATTTTTATCCGAAACCTGAGTTCTGCCACAGAGGGCAGGGCATCAGGGTGCGCGGGCGTCGGGCGTAGCGGAGCGATCGAGCGCCGGCCACTGTTCGCTGAGCGCCGGCAGCGGCGTGCGCTTGCCGGTGATGCGTTCCAGCGTGATCGCATAGACGCTGATCTGGGCGAGGCGCGGGAAGAAGCCCGCTGGCCTGTCGGCGTCCGAAGGCGCGTATTTCGCCATTAACGCCTCGCAGAAGTCCTGTTTGGCGTCCCGGTCGGCGATCACCCGAATGCGGCCGAAGATCACGACGCTGTCATAGGCCACCGCGGTGTCGCACTCGAAGCGGCCGTAGGCGAAGACCGGTCCCGCCTCATCAACCTCGAAACAGACCTGGTCGTTGGCCTCGACATTGGCGCGCAGGTGGCCTCGGGCGGCGGTGTTGTGGACCCAGATCTGTTTCCCGTCCCAGACATAGAGCAGCGGCGTGACATAGGGCTGGCCGGCGGCGTCCACGGTCGCGAGGCTGCCGGAGAAGCCGCGCGCCAGCAGCGCGTGCGCCTCGGTCTCCGCCATTTCCTTGTCCGGCCGCCGGACTTCGGGCAACGCGCTCATGACTTTTCCTCCCGATGGGCCAGCCAGTCGTCGGCTGAGAGATACCAGACCACGCTCATCATCTCCCTGGAGACGAATTTCGACGGCACGCGGTCGACGACGCGGGCGCCCTGCTTTTCCTTCACGCGGTAGGAGGCCTGGTTGGCCTCGCCGTTGCGCAGCCAAAGGTGCCGCCAGCCGAGTTCGGTGAAGGCGTACTCCGTCACCCGCTCCGCCGCCTCGGTCATCAGCCCCTGGCCCCAGAACTCCGGATCGAGCCAGAAACCGCGCTGAGTGCGGCTGACCCCGTCGTCGGGCCAAAGATCGATCCGGCCGATCAGTTCGTCCTCGGCGCCCTTCAGGGTGATGGCCCAGATCATCTTCTTGCCCGCCGCCATCTCCTCCAGCGTCTCGATCATGTTGGTCGCCGCGCCGTCGTCGGGATAGGGCCACGGGGTGCGAGCGGCGAGGTATTTCACCACGTCCCACTGGTTGAAACGGCGCTGGATCACCGGCGTGTCCTCGAGCCGGCAGGGGCGCAAGGTCAGCCGCTCGGTATGCAGCACTGGCGTCGGCGGCATGCGCCGCACCGACCCGCGCTGGCGCCGGGCCAGCCAGCCCTCACGGGTCAGGAGCCAGACCACCTTGGCGCCCGGCCCCGACACCCAGGCGGCGCCCTGGACGCGGTCGACGACGCGCGCGCCCTGTTTTTGCTTGATCCGGTGCGAGCCGATATTGGCCTCGGCGTTGTCCAGCCAAAGATGCGGCCAGCCCAGCTCGACGAAGGCATATTCGGTGACCAGCTCCGCCGCCTCGGTCATCAGCCCCTGGCCCCAGAATTCGGGGTCGATCCAGAAGCCGCGCTGCTCGCGGCTGACCCCGTCGTCGGGCCGCAGGTCCATCAGCCCGATCAACGTGTCGTCGCCATCCCTGAGCGTGATCGCCCACAGGAAAGCCTCGCGCCGCGCGATCCGCTCGACGCAGAGCCGCGCGTGCGCCGCGCCGCCGTCGGCCGGATAGGGCCAGGGGGTCCTGGCGTTCAGGTAGCGGACCACCTCCCATTGCGGGAACCGCTTCTGCATGGCCGGACCGTCGTCCAGTCGGATCGGGCGCAAGGTCAGCCGCTCGCTGTACAGAACAGGCGTGGGGGGAAGCAGGGGATCGGTCATCGTCTCGTCTCCTTGGCGGGAGGACGGGACCTGGCGACCTTTGCGCCCCCGACCTCATTCGGCGGGGGCGGCTTTCAGCAGTCGTTTACGTCAAACGACTCCGCGCACGCCCGCGCCCACCGCCCGAACGGGCGTTGGTGTTGATCGGACGAGCTTGGCTTTGCCGCGACATGCGGCGGCTAATAACGGCGGTCGGCGACGATGTAAACCGCCGCGGCGGCGCCCTAGCGGGTGTCGGCCAACTGGGCGATGCGGACCTCGGCGGCGGCCTCGTCGAAAAGCAGGTCGCTCAGCGCGCGCAGCGGCGGCCAGCCTCGGTCTCGCGGCCGGTAGACCAGATACCAGCCGCTCTTCGCCGTCACCGCCGGCGCGTCGAAGGCCTTCACAAGCCGGCCGGAGGCGAGATAGGGATCGACCAGATGGGTACCGCCCAGGGCCAGGCCCATCCCAGCCGCCGCGGCCTCGTAGAGCACCTGCACATTGTCGAAGGTCTTCACGCGCCGGGGCCGGTAGCCACAGAGCCCGACCGCCTTGAACCAGTCGTCCCAGAGCCCGAGCACCGGCACGACGCTGAGAATGGTGAACCGATCGAGCGCCTCGGCGGTCGCCTTGCGCGACGGCTGCGTCAGGCCGGGCGCGCAGACCGGCGCGACCTCGACGTCCAGCAACCGCTCGCAGACCAGACCCGGCCAGCCGCCCTCGCCGAAACGCAGGCCCGCATGCACATCGCCGATGGAGAAGTCGATCAGGTCGGCATTGGTCTCCAGCTCGACATCGATGTCGGGGCGCAGCTCGCGGAACTTCGCCAGCCGCGGCATCAGCCAGGAGGTGGCGAAGGACGGGACCGCCGACAGCCGCACCACCTTGCAGCCGCGCTCGGCGCGCACCTCGTCCGCGCCGGCGTGGATCCGATCGATCGCATCGCCGACGCTGGCGAGATAGCGCGCCCCGGCCGCGGTCAGTTCGATCCACCGGTTGTGCCGCTGGAACAGATCGACGCCCAGTTCAACCTCCAGGTCGGATATCCGCCGGCTGACCGCCGAGGTGGTCAGGCCCAGCTGTCTGGCCGCGACGGTCAGGCTGAGCGCGCGCGCCGTGATCACGAAGGTCTCAACCGCGCGCAGGGAAACCTGGCGGCTCATGCTGGCCGTCCTGGCCGGTCTGACTTCGGTTGATCGGGAGGCAAGCGAGCTGTCCGAAACGGAAATTGCACTGAGGAACGTAGTGTTTAGAAACCGACCATCAAGACAGCAGCGGCTTGGAATCTCGGACAATCGCCGGGGGCAACCCAAAAGCCGAAATCGAGAGACATGCAATGAGCCTTAAAGCAGCCATCGCCGCGGCGGCGATTTTGACGTTCGCGGCGGGCGCGGCCAACGCCGATGCCCAAAAATACGTCGCCCACCTGACCGCCGGCGCCGAGGTGCCGCCGACCACGACGACCGCCAAGGGCGACATCAGCGCCCTGCTCGACACCGATACCGGCCAGCTGAGCTATACGGTGACCTTTTCGGGCCTCTCCGGTCCCGCCACCGCCGCCGACTTCCACGGCCCGGGCGGCAAGACCACCGAAGCCCCCGTGGTCGCGGCCGGCGCCGGCACGACCTCGCCGATCAGCGGCGTTCTCAAGCTAACGGTGCAACAGACCCGCGACCTGAATTCAGGCAACTGGTACTTCAACATCGAAACCGGCGCCAACCCCAAGGGCGAGATCCGCGGCCAGCTGAAGCGCGACTACTAGGCCCGCACCTCACGATCTCCACACAGCAAAACGCGCCCCCGACCTTTAGGCCAGGGGGCGCGTCTTTGCGTGCATCTGATGCGGCGTCGGCGCCGGCCTATCGACGCTTGATCCGGTAGCCCTGCCGCTGAAGCTCAGCCAACAGATAGTCGGCGCGTTGCGAGAATGACCCTGGTTTGCCTTCGAGGCGCTCGAGCGCGACGGCGATGACCTCCCGCGGCGCTCGCGTCGCAACCCGGGCAAAGATGGTCTCTCGCTCGCGCATCCTCATCCCGTCTGATGGAGGC
>CALAEG010000360.1 GCA_937890965.1 uncultured Caulobacteraceae bacterium
AGGTGGGTGTGGGCGGCCTCGTGCGCCAATGACACCGCGATACCCAGCCGGTCGCCGAAACCCTCAGCGTTCAGCACCAGGGCGCCCCAGAGCGAAAAGGTCGAGGCGCCGCCGAAGGTGAAGCCTTGCGGCCCGGCGCCCGGCGCGACCAGCACCACCTGCCTGACCAGGGCGCGGAACTCGCCGAACAGATCCGGCGCGCCGGCCTGAAGCAAGTCGAGCCCCTGGGTCAGGCGCCCGGCGGCCGCCTTGAGCGCATCGGGCCGGAGCGATTCGATCGCGCAGGCGATGTCGTCGCTGAGCAGCTGTTGGTAGCGGGCCGACTGGCCGTGGCCTAGTTCCGCGTCATCAAGGGTGACGATCCTTAAACCCTCCGAGACCGGCCAAGGCCCGAGCAACTCGTCGAGCAGGGCTTCGGCGTCGCGGTCGCGATCGGCGAAAATGGCCAGCACCAGATCGACATAGACGGCGAACAGGCCAGGCGAGACCGGCCCGGCCGCCAGCCTGTCGAGCAAGGCGGCGCGGCGGCTTGCGTCGGCCGGACCAGGGGGATCCAGGCTGTCGAAAATGTTCGTCAGACTGTCGGCCAGTCCCGCGCGCACGGCCATGTCCAGGCGCGCGCCCCGCAATGCGTCCGGCGCAAAGGCGCAGTTGGCCGCCCAGCCAGGCGGGGTCTCGGAAATGGTTTCAAGCGTCATCTCGGCCGCGGCGTCAGGCGCCGCCAGCGGCCTGACCTCAAGAGGCCGGTTTGACCTCGGCGATCGTGCCAACCATGGCCTGCGGCGCGCGCGGGGCGCGGCTCTCGGGGGTGCCGCCGACCATTGCGCCCGGCGAGCACGGTGCGCGCGTATCGAAGCCAATCAGGGACTTGCCGATCAGACGCTGGCGAATCGAGGTTGTCATCCGGGAGCCCTCCGTAAGGGTACTTGGCGTACAATCCCGGCCGGCTCCGGTCAATGGCGCTTGGCCGTCGAGAGAAAGGCCTCGATTTCGCGGTCATTGCGCAGGTGATCGACCGGCGCATCCGCACCGTGCTCCAGTCGCGCCGCCTCGATGCGCGGGCGGTTGATGCGGTCGAAACTCCAGATGAAGCGGAGCACCTTGCCGAGGTCGCCCAGCCGGTGGGCTTCGCCGGGCCGAAACACCCGCGCAATCGCCCGCCAGGCGCAAAAAAGCCTGGGCCGGTCGAGCCAGACGATCAGGTCCGCGCGCGGCAGGCGGATATCGAAGGTTGCCAAGGCGAAGTTGCCGTCGCTGACCCAGGCGTCGCCCGCATGGGCTTCGACCAGAAGCGCGCGAAACCGCCCGACATCCTCACTCCCCCAGTCCGGCCGCCAGATGGCGTCGAGGCAGATGACCGGCGCGCCCGTCCCCTCGCCCAACCGCCGCGCCAATGTGGTCTTGCCCGCGCCGGCGCAGCCGAGCAGGACGATGCGCCTGGCCGGCTCAGCCATCGATCGGGACATCGCGCATGCCGAGCCGCCGGTAGAGCCGCACCGCGCCGCTGGGATTGTCCAACTGGACCTTCAGGTCGACATGGGTCGCGCCGCGGTGACGAAAGGCCTGGAAGACCGTCAGCAGCAGGGCCTCGGCGACGCCCAGTCGACGCGCGTCGGGATGGACGACCAGGTCCTTGATGAAGGCGCTGGTCCAGCACTGGGCGGCGCCGACGATCTCGCCTCGCCCATCGATGGCCAGGAAGCATAGGCCAGCATCGAATTCGCCGTCGTCGCGAACGCCGGGCCACCATTGGTCGAAAGCCGCGACACTGCCGCCGCCATTGGCATAAGCGATCTGCATCAGTCGATGCACGGCCGGCGCATCCTCGGCGTCGAAGCTGCGCAGGCTGAAGCCGTCGGGCCAGACCGGATCGACGACCGCACTGGCAAGGTCGCGTCTGAGGCGTTGGATATTGTCGCTCATGGGAAGCCTACAGAATAGCACACCAGCCTTGACGGTCGCGTCAGCCCGAAATAATACATCGTATTAAATGGGAGCGCCGTCATGAGCGCCGTGGGAAACGTTCAGATCGAGGGTGCGGCGACCAGCACGGTCGACGAACTGTTGAGCGTGGCCGAATGGCTGTTCGCCGAGCGTGGCATCGAGAATGTCGCCCTGACCCAGATCGTCGCCGCCTCCAGCCAGCGCAACCGCTCGGCCCTGCACTATCATTTCGGCTCGCGCGGCGGTGTGCTGACCGCGGTGCTGAACCGCCGCCTCGGGCCCATCAATACGCGCCGCGAAGACATGCTTGACGCCCTGCCGCCGGACGCAACGGCGCTGCAGATTGTGCGCGCCACCATGGCGCCGCTGGGCCTGGTCGACGTCGAGGAGGCCTGGGGCGCTGACTATCTGAGCATACTGGCTCAGGTGACCTATCATCCGCGATTATTGGGCGAACAGTCGGTCGAGGACGAGAAGCTGACCGGCCTGCGCCGCACGCGCCGGCTGCTGGCCGCCGCGGCCCCTCACCTGCCCGGCGCCCTGCTGGCGCAGCGCCTGAAATGGCTGACCGACAGCGTCGTCTTCGCCCTGGCCCGCTGGGTGCGCGACACCCCGGCGGCCTTGCGCACCCGCGCCGCCATGAGCGCCCTGATCGAACAGCTCGCCGCCTACGGGACCGCCGGTCTTACGGCGCCCGACCCCTCATCCCAGACCTCTGATTCGGATACCACGCCATGAGCCGCAAAACCCCCTCCGGCGAAGACTTCCAAGGCGTCGTCGGACGCACCATCGAAGAGTCCAAACCCTGGTGGCCGGCCGCGAAGTTCAAGGCCGGCGCGCCGAACGTGGTGCTGGTGGTGCTGGACGACACCGGCTTCTCGCATTTCGGCTGCTACGGCTCGAGCATCGCCACGCCGAATATCGACGCGCTGGCCGCCGGCGGGCTGAAGTTCACCGGCTTCCACACCACCGCGCTCTGTTCGCCGACCCGCGCCTGCCTGCTCACCGGCCGCAACCATCACGCCGTCGGCATGCGGGCCATCTCCAACTTCGACACCGGCTTTCCCAATATGCGCGGGGCCCTGCCGCGTTCGGCGGCGACCATCGCCGAGATCCTGCGCGACAACGGCTACGCCACCTTCGCCGCCGGCAAGTGGCACCTGGCCCCCATGTCGGAATGCTCCGCCGCCGGCCCCTTCACCAACTGGCCGCTGCAGAAGGGCTTCGACCGCTATTACGGCTTCCTGCAAGGCGAGACCGACCAGTTCTTCCCCGAACTCACCTGCGACAACCATTTCGTCGATACGCCCGCCAGCCCGGAGGACGGCTATCACGTCTCCGAAGACCTGGTCGACCGCTCGGCCGGCATGATCCGCGACCTGACCTCACTGGTGCCCGAGCGGCCCTTCTTCCTCTATATGGCCTTCGGCGCCATGCACTCGCCGCACCAGGCGCCGCAGACCTATCTGGACAAGTGGCGCGGCAAGTTCGACGCCGGCTGGGACGTGGTCCGCGAGCAGTGGTTCGAGCGCCAGAAGGCGCTGGGCGTCATCCCGCCGGAAACCAGGCTCGCGCCGCGCAATCCAGGCGTGAAACCCTGGACCGAGCTCAGCCTCAACGAACAGAGGTTCGCCTGCCGCCTGCAGGAAGCCTTCGCCGCCATGCTGGATCACACCGACGCCCAGATCGGCCGCATGGTCGCGTTCCTGAAATCGGTCGGCCAGTGGGACAACACCGTCTTCATCGTCATGTCCGACAATGGAGCCAGTCAGGAGGGCGGCGCCACCGGCGTGCTCGACGAGATGAAGTGGTTCAACGGCATCCGCGAGAGCGTCGATGAGGCCGTCGAGCGGCTTGACGACATCGGCGGCCCCAACAGCCATTGCAACATCCCCTGGGGCTGGGCCCAGGCCGGCAATACCCCGCTGAAATGGTACAAGCAGAACACCCACGGCGGCGGCGTGCGCGACCCGCTGATCGTGCATTGGCCGGCCGGTCTGGCCGCGGCCGGCGAGACACGCAACCAGTTCTGCCACGTCATCGACGTCGCCCCGACCATCCTGGACCTGCTCGGCATCGCCCAGCCCGAGGTGGTGGCCGGCGTGCCGCAGATGCCGGTGCACGGGGTCAGCCTCAAGCCCGCCTTCGCCGACGCCAAGGCGGCGCTGGAACGAGGGCCGCAGTATTTCGAGATGCTCGGCCACCGCGGCATCTGGAAGGACGGCTGGAAGGCCGTCACCCACCACGCGGCCGGCAAGCCGTTCGATGAGGATCGCTGGGAGCTCTACCACCTGGCCGACGACTTCTCGGAATATGAGGACCTGGCCGAGCGCGAGCCCGAGCGCCTGAAGGCCATGATCGACCTTTGGTGGGCGCAGGCCGACATCCACGGCGTCCTGCCGCTGGACGACCGGCCGGCGACCGCCCTCTTCCGCGCCTCCATGCGGCCGGGCCTACCCGCCTCGCGCAACCGCTTCGTCTATTATCCGCCGCTGTCGCACATCGTCGCCGACGCCTGTCCGTCCGCCGCGCGCGGCTGGACCACCATCCTCGAGCTCGACCACCCGGACGGGCCGGCGGACGGCGCCCTGGTCGCTCGCGGCAGCCTGAACAGCGGCTTTGCGCTCTATGTGAAGGACGGCCGGTTGGTCATGGATTACAACGACTTCCATAGCCATACGCGCGCCGAGGCCAAGGCGGCGCTGACGCCGGGGCGACACAGGATTCAGCTCAGTGTCGCTCGCCAGGCCGATGGCAGCGGGACCTTGGGGATTGCCGTGGACGGCGAGGTCGTGGCCGGCGCGCAGGCGCCGCGGCTGCTCTTCATCCTCTCCTCGACCGGCATGGACCTCGGCCGCAGCCTGTCGCCGGTCACCCACGACTATGCCGCGCCGTTCACCTATCCCGGGACCATCCACAAGGTGGTCTTCGAGACCCCGGAATCCATGCCGCGCGGCGAGGTCAAGGCGCAGGTGCGCGCGGAGATGACTCGGCAGTAGGCGCTGAGCTAGGCTGCGCCTTCGATGCAAGGGGGAGCTGCCATGCGATTGAAGCCGTTCACCAGGGCCGGATGGGCGATCGGTGGCCTGGCGCTCGGGTTGGGTCTGGTCGGGGCGGCGATCGCCCAACCGGCGCCGGCCGCGGCGCCGACCCCGCCGCCCGCCTATGGCCAGCCGAGCGAGAACGAGTTCGTCATCCATGATTTCCACTTCCGCTCCGGCGAGAGCCTGCCGGAGCTGCGCATCCACTATACGACGCTGGGAACCCCGGCGCGGGACGCCTCGGGCCGGATCACCAACGCGGTGCTCGTCCTGCATGGCACCGGCGGCTCAGGGCATCAGTTTCTGCGCGCGCAGTTCGCCGGCGAGCTATTCGGGCCGGGCCAGCTGCTGGATGACAGTCGCTATTTCATCATCCTGCCGGACGATATCGGGCATGGGAAATCGTCCAAGCCCAGTGACGGGATGCACATGCGTTTCCCGCGCTACGACTATGCCGACATGGTCACGGCCGAGCACCAGCTGGTCGCCGAGCACCTGGGCGTCACCCGCCTGCGGCTGATCATGGGCACCTCCATGGGCTGCATGCACGCCTTCATGTGGGGCGAGATGTATCCGCAAGGCATGGATGCGATGATGCCACTGGCCTGCACGCCCGACCCCATCACCGGACGCAATCGCCTCTGGCGGCGCATGGTCATCGACGTCATCGAGCACGATCCGGCCTGGAACGGCGGCGATTACACGTCCGAGCCGCTGGAGGGACTGCGCGGGGCGGAGGATGTCCTGATCATCGCGGGCAGCGCGCCGCATCAGATGCTGAAGACCCTGACCAGCCAGGCCGAGGTCGACAAATACCTGAAGCACAATATGGACCTGGATCTCGGCGGACCCGGCGCCGATCCCACCGACCTGCTCGACGCCAACGACCTGATCTACCAGGTCGATTCCTCGCGCGACTACGACCCCTCGCCCAATCTGGAGGCGATCGAGGCGCCGTTGATCTGGATCAACTCCGCCGACGACTTCATCAACCCGCCGGAGCTGCCCATAGCCGATCAAGAGGCGCCGCGGCTGAAGCACGGCCGCTTCGTCCTCCTGCCCATCGGCCCCAACACCCACGGCCACGGCACCCACACCTGGGCCGTCGCCTGGAAGGGCTATCTGTACGAACTGCTCGAGAAAACCGGCCCGCTTTAGTTCCAGATGGGCGGGTGGCGGTCCTTCCAGGGGCGTTCTTTTTCCAGCTGGGCGGCGAGGCGGAAAAGGGTGGCCTCGTCGGCATAGCGGCTGGTGAACATCATGCCGATGGGCAGGCCTGCGGCTGACCAGCTCAGCGGCAGCGAGATCGACGGCTGGCCGGTCATGTTGAACGGCGCCGGGAACGGAAAGAGCTCGCCGTTCTTGCGACCGAAGTCGCGCGGCGGCACCGTCACCGGGTCGATATAGCCGATGGGCGGCGGCGGCGTGCCCATGACCGGGGTCAGATAGACGTCGAATTCCTCGAACAGGGCCAGTACGCCGCGGGTCAGCATGCGCAGCTCCTGCTGCTCCCACATCACCTGTTCGCCGGTGGCGCGGCGGCCGGACTTGAGCGAGGCCCAGGTCAGGGGCTCGAGTTCGTCGGGCTCCGGCTCGTGGCCGACCTGCTCGATCAGCCGCTTCATGCCGGCGGCGAAATTGGCCCCGGAATAGGCGTTCTGGATGGCATAGAGGCCGCGCTGGTCGATGCCCAGGCCGCGCGGAACCACCTCGTGACCGAGCGCCTTCAGCATAGCCGCGGTCTCTTCCAGCGCCGCCTGAACCTCCGGATGGATGGCCCGGCCGTTGGCGGTCTCCGACGACCAGGCGATGCGGAGTTTGCCGGGCGAGCGGCCGATCTCCTCCATGTAAGGCCGCTCCTTGGCTGGCGGCGCATAGGGCGCGGCGGGTTCGGGCACGCCGGTCACGTCGAGCATGGCGGCGCAGTCGCGCACGCTGCGGGTCAGCACGTGCTCGACCACATAGCCCTGGGCGAAGTCGTAGCCGTCCGGCAGGTGCGGATTGCGGTCGCGGGTCACCTTCAACCCGACCAGGCCGCAGCAGGAGGCCGGGATGCGGATCGAGCCGCGCCCATCGCCGCCATGGGCCATGGGTACGATGCCGGAGGCGACCGCCGCAGCCGAGCCGCCCGACGAGCCGCCGGTGGAGTGGCCCAGGTCCCACGGATTGCGGCAGGCGCCGAACAGGGCCGGCTCCGTGGTGCCGGTGATGCCGAATTCCGGCAGGTTGGTCTTGCCCAGCGGGACGACGCCGCTCTGGCGATAGCGGCGCATCAGGCCGGAATCCTCGGCGTCGACCACGCCCTTGGCGAAACGGCTGCCCGAGGTGCGCGGCCAGCCGGCCACGGTGATGAGCAGGTCCTTGACCAGGAAGGGCACGCCGGTGAACGGCCCCTCCGGCAGCGGCCCCTTGGCGGCGGCGCGGGCCTCGTCATAGGCCTTGTGCACCACCGCATTGATGGCTGGATTGTGCCGCTCCACCCGCTCGATCGCCGCCTCGACCAGCTCGGTCGCGCTCACCTCGCCCTTGCGGACCAGCTCAGCCAGGCCAAGGCCATCGTGGTTTGAGTATTCTGGAAAAGTCATCGCGGCTCGGAACCCCAACCCCCGTGGAAATTGAACGTAATCGCGGGCATCTAGGCCAGCAGGAAGGCGAGTTTTTCGATCGGCGCCAGGGTGGGCGCGGCGCCCTGCAGGACCTTGAAGGCGCCTTCGGCGGCGTCGAGGGCAAGGTCGATGTCGGCCTCGGTCATGGCGGCGCAGAGGAACATGTTGTGGAAGGGGTGCACATAGACGCCCCGCTCCAGCATGGCGCTCGACCAGCAGTAGCCCTTGCGCAGGTCCGGATCGTCATCGAACAGGAAGAGCGGCATGGTCACCGGCCCGGTCTGACGCAGGCCGAAGCCGGCGGCGCTCGCCCGCTCGGCCAGGCCGTCGCGCAGGCGAAGGCCCAAGACGTCGATGCGCTCAAGATAGTCGCTCTCGCGCACCAGCTTCAGGGTGGTCAGGGCCGCGGCCATCGGCGCGGCCTGGTACCAGAACGAGCCGGTGACAAAGATGTGGGCGGCGGCGTTGCGCGCCTTGTTGTTTCCCAAGAGCGCCGAGATGGCGTGGCCGTTGGCGAAGCACTTGCCCCAGGTGGAAAGGTCCGGCTCGACCCCCACCGTCGACCAGCTGCAGTCGCGCGCGATGCGCAAGCCGGCGCGGACGTCGTCGACCACCAGCAGCGCGCCGCTCTCGTCGGCCAGGGCCCGGGCGCGATTGGCGTATTCCGGATCGGGCAGCACCTGGTCGATGAAGGTGTCATGCTTGAGCGGCGCGGCGAAGATGGCCGCCAGGTCGTCGCCGGCGGCGGCGACGGCGGCCTCCAGGCTGGCGACATCGTTATAGTCGCAGAAGATCTGGTTGGCCTTGTCCTCGGGCGTAATGCCGACCCGCCTGGGCGTGCACCAGGGCGCCGCACCGTGATAGGCGCCCTTGGCCATGACGATCGTCTTCTTGCGGGTGTGCGCCCGGGCGGTGACCATGGCCATGGAGGTGGCGTCGGTGCCGTTCTTGCAGAACATCGCCCAGTCGGCATGGCCGACCATGCCGGTAAAGGCCTCGGCCAGCTCGACCATCAGCGCGGTCGGTCCGGTCAGGGTATCGCCGATCTCCATCTGGCGGACGTAGGCGGCATTGATCTCGGGATTGCCGTAACCGAACAGGTTGGGTCCATAGGCGCACATGAAGTCGAGCAGCTCGCGCCCGTCGGCGTCCCACAGCCGGGCGCCCTCGCCCCTTGAGAAGAACTGCGGATAGTCCTCGGGCAGCAGCCCGACCGCCTGGTGTCCGTACATGCCGCCCGGAATGACGGCCTCGGCGCGTTCGCGGAGCGCCCTGTCGACGCTGTTGGTTCTGGTCATGACGGCTGCCTTGTCAGTGATAACCCATGTCGCCGCCAACCTTGCCCCGAAACACCCGATAGGACCAGCCGGTGTAGAGCGGGATGATCGGCAGCGGGAAAAGCGTGCCGACCAGCAGGAGGGCCTGGGTGCGCTCCGAAGCCGCCGCCCGCCGCTGGCGGGG
>CALAEG010000361.1 GCA_937890965.1 uncultured Caulobacteraceae bacterium
CTCGCAGTCGCCGCCGGCGGCCGGCGCCACATAGGCATGGGTCTGGCCGAAGGTGTTGTTCACCTCGTAGATCACCGCTTCCAGCCGCCCCAGGGCGTCCTCGACGAAGAAGATCGAGATCGGGTTGAAGACGAAGCCCAGCATGCGCGGAAACGACAGAAGGCGGATGCGGTGGGCGCTGGCGACTAGGTCGGCCTCGGCGAGCCTGGCCCCGACCCAGGTGCGCAGCGGCGAGCCGTCGCGGGCGCCATGGTCGCGTTCGTGGAAGGCGAAGAGGCCGTAGTGGAAGAGGCGGGAACCGCGCAGGGCCTCGTCGATGCGGTCGACGTCGATCAGCAGCTGGAACAGGCTGTAGCTGAACCGGTGCGGGCGCGGTCCAAGGCGGGCGTGGGTGGTCTTGCCGACATAGAGGCAGGCGGGGGGGAGACTGGCGGCGGGGAGGCTGGCCGCGGGTGTCATGCGGCCGCCCTCCGCCTTGGCGCCACGAGGCTTGGCGCCCCCAACGGGCCGCCGGGGATGCGGTGATCGACGAAGTCCCACGGCACATCGCCGCCAAGGGCCATGGCCGCGCGCAGACCCGCGGTCAGTCCGTCCTCGTGGAAGCCGTGACCCAGCCAGGCGCCGGCGTACCAGACGCCGCCACGGCCCTGGATGCGGCCGATCCGTCGCTGCGCGGCGAGCGCGGTCACGTCGAACTGCGGGTGCTCGCAGTCGAACACCTCGAAGGTCAGGGCCGGATCCGGCGCCCGGTCGGGGTTCAGGCTGACGAATAGCAGCCGTTTGCGGTCGATCTTCTGCAGGCTGTTCATCCAATAGGTCAGGGTCCCGCCACCATCCTCGCTGGAGATCGCATTCCAGCTGCCCCAGGCCGCGCGGCGCTTGGGCATCAGGCGGGTATCGCGGTGCAGATAGGCGCGGTTGGGACCGTAGCGGACCGCGCCCAGGAAGGCGCGCTCCTCGGCGTCGGCGTCCTCGAGCATCCGCAGCGCCTGGTCCGAATGGCAGGCCAGGATGACCTGGTCGAACCGTTCGGTCCGGCCGTGGACATCGGTCACCTCGACGCCGTTGGGACCCCGGCGAAGGCGCGCCACGCCGGCGCTGGTGCGCACGCGCGGCCCGAGCAGGGCGGCGATGCGGTCGACATAGGCCCGGCTGCCGCCCCTGACGGTGCGCCATTTGGGCTGGGCCATCTGCAGCAGGTTATGGTTGGCGAAGAAGCCGATGAAGCTTTCCGCCGGCGCCTCGGCGACACCGGAATCGGTGGTCGACCAGATCACCGCGCCCATCGGCAGCAGGTAGTTGTCGCGAAACTCAGGCCCCAGGCCGAGGCGGTGTAGATAGCCGCCAACGGTAAGATTTTCCAACCTACCGGACTCATGATCGATGGGCGCGATCCGGTTGAACCGGGCGATGTCGGCCAGCATCTTCAGGAAGCGCGGATTGGCCAGGTTGCGCTTTTGCGCGAAGACGCCGGTGGGGAAGTTCGAGGACCACTCGACCCCGCGCCCGGCGAAGGCGAAGCTCATATCGGTTTGCAGGCTCTCGACCCCCAGGGCGTCGAAGAGGCCCACCAGGTTCGGATAGTTGCGCTCGTTATAGACGATGAAGCCGGTGTCGACATCGATGGCGTCGCCATCATAGTCGATGGTGACGGTGCGGGCGTGACCGCCCAGCCGCGCCTCATTCTCGTAGAGCACGACGTCCGCGGCATCCTTAAGCGCATAGGCCGCGCCGAGACCCGAGACGCCCGAACCGATAACCGCTATCCGCATCGACGATTCCCTCTGGCCACCCGCCGGTGGTCGCGTCAGTTCTACGGTCGCGCCCGCTGATCGGATCAGCCGGAGCGGAAAAGGAGCCTCGAAGGACGCCGCATGGCCCTGCTGCACTTGAAGAGATGGAACCTCGCGATCGGCGACGGCCAGCCGCTGGTCTGCATCGCCGGCCTGAACGCGCTGGAAGACCTGGACCTGGCGCTGGAAGTCGCGCGGCGGCTGAAAGCCGAGACGGCCGCGCTGGGCATGCCGTTCATCTTCAAGGCCAGCTTCGACAAGGCCAACCGCTCGTCGATGCAGAGCTATCGCGGGCCGGGTCTCGAACGCGGCCTGGCCATGCTGGCCGAGGTCAAGGCGCAGCTGGACGTGCCGATCTGCACCGACATCCATGAGGTCGCCCAGGCCGATCCGGTCTCTGAGATCGCCGACGTGGTGCAGATCCCGGCCTTTCTCTGCCGCCAGACCGATCTCATCGTCGCCGCGGCCAGGGCGGTCGAGCGCAGCGGTGGCTGGCTGCACGTCAAGAAGGGCCAGTTCCTCGCGCCGCTGGACGGCCGCAACATCATCGACAAGATCAAGGAGGCGGTGGAAACCGATCTGACCCTCCTGTGCGAGCGCGGCGTCTCCTTCGGCTACAACAATCTGGTGGTCGACATGCTGGGCATTCCGGAGATGAAGGCGCTGGGGGTTCCGGTGACCATCGACGCCACCCATGCGGTGCAGCTGCCGGGCGCCAATCCGCTGACCAACGGCGCCTCCGCCGGCGGCCGCCGCGAAGGCGTGCCGGTGATCGCCATGGCGGCGGTGGCGGCGGGCGCCGACGGCGTCTTCCTGGAATTCCACCCCAATCCTGAAAAGGCGCTGTGCGACGGCCCAAGCTGCCTGCCGCTGGACGCCGCCGGCCCGCTGCTGGCGAAGCTGAAAGCCGTCCACGCCGCGGTGCGGGGCTAGCGCGGTTTCTTCTTCCGTCATGGCCCGGCTTGTCCGGGCCACCCATGGTCGCCGGCGACCGTGAATGCTCATGGGTGCGGCCCATCCGACCGTGATCACCGTTGAATGTGAGCGCTCATGGGCCCCCCGCATTCCGCGGCTTCGCCGCTCCAGCGGGGGATGACGGGAGAGAGTGCGCGGTGGCGCGAGGCTTGACGGCGCCGGCGACAGGCCTGACACCCTGGCGTCGATATGGACCTGATCAGCCTCCAGTCCCTGCTCAGCGCGGTGCGCGGCGCCAAGGTGGCGTGCGTCGGCGACCTGATGGTCGACCGCTTCGTCTATGGCGAGGTCAGCCGCATCTCGCCCGAGGCGCCGATCCCCATCATGAGCCGCGCCCATGAGATCGTCATGCTGGGCGCCGCCGGCAATGTGGCGCGCAATGTCGCCTCCCTGGGCGCCGAGGCCCGGCTGGTCGGCGTGATCGGCAAGGACGGGGCCGGGCGCGAAGCGCTGCGTCTGCTGGCCGAGGAGACCGAGGTCGAGGGTTTCCTGGTCACCGATCCGCACCGCCCGACCACGGTCAAGGCCCGCTTCGTCTCCGGCGGCCAGCAGCTGTTGCGGGTCGACGACGAAGCCAGACACGCCATCGCCGGCGACGTCGAAGCCCAGCTGATCCGCGCCATCGAGAACGCCTGCGCCGGCGCCGGCGTCCTCCTGATTTCTGACTATGGCAAAGGCGTCGTCACCCCGGCCGTGATCGAGGCCTGCCACGCGGCGGCCAAGCGCGAAGGCGCCATGCTGATCGTCGATTCCAAGGCCCGGTCGTTCGACCGCTATGGCGCAGCCGACCTGGTCAAGCCGAACGCCGCCGAACTGGCCTATGCCACCGACCTGCCCACCGAGACCGACGCCGATATCGAGGCGGCTCTGGCGCGCGCGCTGGAGCTTTCGCTCTGCAAGGCGGTGCTGGCGACGCGCTCGGCCGCCGGCATGTCGCTGGGCGTGCGCGACGGGGCGGCGCGGCACTTCCGCCGCAATGCGCCGCAGGTCTTTGACACCTCCGGCGCCGGCGACACGGTGCTGGCGGCGCTGGGCGTGGCCCTGGCCTGCGACAGCGACCTGGAACAGGCCATCGAGCTGGCCCTGCTGGCCGCCAGCGTGGTGGTGCAGAAGGCCGGCACCGCGACCGCCTCGCCGGACGAGTTGATCGAGGCGGAGGTCGCCGAACACCAGGCCCCGGCCGAGGCCAAGATCGCCACGCCCGAACGCATGGCGCGCGAGGTGGCGCGCTGGCGCGAGCAGGGGCTGAAGATCGGCTTCACCAACGGCTGTTTCGACATCCTGCACCGCGGCCATGTCGCCTATCTGACCCAGTCGCGGGCCTGGTGCGACCGGCTGGTGGTCGGCCTGAACAGCGACCGCTCGGTGCGGGCGCTGAAAGGCGAGGGGCGGCCGGTGAACGATCTGGAATCCCGCGCCCTGGTGCTGGGCGGCATGGCCGCGGTCGACCTGGTGGTGCCGTTCGACGAGGACACGCCGCTGACCCTGATCGAGGCCGCGCGGCCGGACGTGCTGATCAAGGGCGCCGACTACAGCCGCGAGGGCGTGGTCGGCCATGAGGCGGTGGAGAGCTGGGGTGGCGAGGTGAAACTGGCGCCGATCGTCGAGGGCTATTCGACCAGCGCGGCCATCGCCAAGCTGCGCGCATGACCCGCCGCATCGTCTTCGTTACCGGCGGGGCCGGCTTCATCGGCTCGAACATCGCCGCCAGACTGGCCGAGGATCGCGATCTCGACGTGGTGATCTGCGACCGGCTGCACGGGGTCGATCTGGGCAAGTGGCGCAACATCGCCAAGCATCCGATCGGCGACTTCGTCCAGCCAGAGGACATGTTCGACTGGCTGGAGAAGCGCTGGCGCGACATCGAGGTGGTCATCCACATGGGCGCCGTCTCCTCGACCACCGAGCCGGACGCCGACAAGATCATCCAGACCAATTTCGGGCTGTCGCGCGACCTCTTCCGGTGGTGCGCCGACCGGCAGCGGCGGCTGATTTACGCCTCGTCGGCGGCGACCTACGGCGCCGGCGAGCAGGGCTTCGCCGACCGGGACGATCTGGACTCGTTGATCGCGCTTCGCCCGCTCAACCCCTATGGCTGGTCGAAGGCGCTGTTCGACGTCTTCGCGGTGCGCCAGGCCGCGCGCGACTATGCGCCGCCGCAATGGGTGGGGCTGAAATTCTTCAACGTCTATGGGCCGAACGAGGCCCACAAGGGTCCGATGTCGTCGGTGGCCGCCCAGATCTGGCCCAAGGCGGCGAGGGGCGAAACGGTCAGCCTGTTCAAGTCCCACCGCGAGGGCTACGCCGACGGCGGCCAGCAGCGCGACTTCGTCTATGTGCGCGACGCCGCCGACGTGGTCGCCTGGCTGGTGGCGCACGAGGCCGTCAACGGCGTCTATAACCTAGGCTCCGGCGTGGCGCGCTCGTTCAAGGACCTGGCCGAGGCGGTGTTCCACGCGGCGGGCCAGCCGGCGAAGATCACTTACGTCGACACTCCGCCGGCGATCCGGGACCACTATCAGTACTTCACCCAGGCCGAGATGGGCCGCCTGAAGGCCGCCGGCTATACGGCCGAACTGACCAGCCTCGAGGATGGCGTCGCCGACTACGTCCAGACCTACCTCGCCAAGCCGGATCCGTATC
>CALAEG010000362.1 GCA_937890965.1 uncultured Caulobacteraceae bacterium
CGAGATTGGTCAGTGACTGGAGTTCAGACGTGTGCTCTTCCGATCTGGGCCGGCGTCGCCAGGGTGTGCGTCAGCCCCGGCCAATCCAGCGAATGCTGCAAATCCGCGTCGTCATACATGACGACGGCGCCGCCCTGACCCCAGACCATGGTCGGCCATATAAAGCCGCCACCGGTCCACAGTCCCAACGACATGATGTTGAGCACCGTGGCGGCGTCCAGCCGGCGAAACCCGTCGCCGAGGGCGTGGTATTCGGCCACCCGGTCGTCGATCAGATCGCGCGTGGCGCCGTAAGGAATTTGCACCTTCTTGCTGGCGCCGGTGGTGCCGGAGGTCAAAAGAATCTGCGCGCCGGCGGCCAGATCGGCGGGTAGCGGCGGCAACGGGCCGCGTTCGAGGTCGGGCTGGCGGGACGGCGAGGCCAGGGTCAGCGCTAGGGCGCCGGACGGCGCCGCGAGCCCGTCCGTCGGCTCGTCGCTGGACGTGATCAGACAGGCGACATCAAGACCTTCGAACAGCGCCGCCTGGTCGTGACTGGCGATCAGCGACGCCTCAAGGCCGAGGCTGCGTGCGGCAAAACTGAGAATCCAGGCGTCAAGCATGTCGCGCACGAGCAGGAGGGCGATGCCGTGGTTGGGGGCCTTCGCCTTCAGGACGCGCCTGGCTCGCTCAATCATCCGCCAGAACCTAGCGTAGGTGACCGGCCGGCCGTTATGCACCGCCGCAAGCTTGTCAGGCTCGCGGCTCGCGATCCATTGAATCTGTTCGATCAGGAACACGGCGCCACCCCGCGGCTCGACCCCGACGCTACCGGGGTGGCCGGTCGGGATCAACGGCTTCACGAGCCTTAGCGACAGCGCCAGATCGGAGCCAGCCACGAGACGGGCCCCGACCAGAGACAGGACCGCTGAACTAGCGGCTGGCGACGCGAGTTGGCGTGGTCGCCGTCACGCTGGCCGTGGTGGCCGGCAGACTGGCCTCGGCGCGGCCGATGGCGTCGCTGAGGCACTCCGGACGATCGTAGAACACCTCGAGCGGCAATTCGTCGCTAAGCTCGACTCTACACGCGGCTTGGGCGGCGCGGAGGATCGCGGTGCGCGCGGCCTTGGCGTCGAGACCGTCGAGATTGACCCTGACGCTGGTGGCGGCGGCGGCCGGAAGCGCCAGCGCCGCGACGGCGGTGGCGAGGAGGAGGGTGCGATACATATTTTGGTTCCCGAGCTAGAGGTTTTCAGAAAACCCATCGCTCGGACGCTTCCTTAGAAGGACACTTATACTGGTCATTGACCCTCAGATGGGACTGGCCGGCGCCCCGGTGCAAACGATAGTCGCGCCGAAGCCGCAATATATTGCGACGCAGCATGACCTGCCTTAACACTGTTCAGATTGAGCTCGCGTTGCGGGCATAATCATTGCCTGCTAAGGAATATGGCGAGGCTACACCCGCGTCCAGGCCTATTGCGCCGCACCATTCCTGGGGGCCATGCGGGGTGATTCGCCCTGGCGTAGCCACTGACCTTAAGCGCCAGCGCCTTTTCCTTGCTGGCCGCGGCCGGGGACCGATAGGGTTCCGAGAAGGACGATGGGTGGGAGCGAGGTGGGCGGATGACCAGAGGATGGAATCTGAGGTCTTTGGCCCTGCTGGCCGCGGCGCTGGCGCTCGGCGGTTGCAATCTGGTGGTGTCCGAACGGCCGGTGTTCACGGCGGCCGATGCCGTGGGCGCGCCGTCGCTGCGAGCCGGCGTCTGGTCGGCGTCCCAGCCCGACTGCGACTTCAAGGCCAGCGATCCCGTCGCCGACTGGCCGAAGTGCGCCGGCGGCGGCGTCATCACCCCGACCGCCATCATGGCCAGCGTAGACCCGAACAGCCCTGGCTCGCCCGACCAACCGCCGGCGACCATCGCCAAACCGCAGATGACGATTCCCTATGTGCTTGCCGCCGGCGACCCGCGTGTGATGAAGATCAATGTGAAGCTTCCGCCGGGAGCCGGGAGCCTTTCGGCCCTGTTCTATTTCGCGGCGTTGAAGCCTGTGGCGCGCGACGCCGACGGCCGTATCGTCCAGGCCGAGCTGTGGCCGATCCAGTGCGGCCCGCCGCCGCCGCCGAAAGCCGCCTCGGCCGGCGCCGATGCGGACCAGAGCGGCGTCACCGATCATCCCCTGCCGGGCCTGAAGGCGGCCGACGGCATGTGCACGCCGACCGACAAGGCGGCCGTCCAGAACGCCGCCAAGGCCAGCCGCGCCTGGGCCGGCCAGACAGGGACCCTGCGCTGGGTGCGGGACGGGATGAAATGAGCGGGCGCGAAACGAGGATGCAGCTAGACGAGGTCGGCAGGGTCAACCAGGAGGGCTGGGACCGCCGGGTCGAGGAAGAGGATGTCTGGACCCGGCCGGTATCGCCCGAAGCCATCGCCCGCGCGCGGCGGGGCGACTGGTCGGTGGTGCTGACGCCGAACAGGCCGGTTCCCCGCGACTGGTTCGGCGAGATCGCGGATAAAGACATCCTCTGCCTGGCTTCCGGCGGCGGCCAGCAGGGGCCCGTCCTGTCGGCGGCCGGCGCCAGGGTCGTGGTGTTCGACGCCTCGACCAGACAACTCGCTCAGGACGAGGCGGTGGCGCGCCGGGACGGGCTCTCCCTGGTCACCCAGCAGGGCTTTATGCATGACCTGTCGGTGTTCCCTGACGGCCGGTTCGATCTGATCTTCCATCCGGTCTCGAACTGTTACACGCCGGAGATCGAGCCGGTCTGGCGGGAGTGTTTCCGGGTCTTGCGGCCCGGCGGGGCGCTGCTGGCGGCATTCATGAACCCGTTCGTCTATATCTTCGACGCCGAGGCCGAATTGCGTGGCGAACTGGTGGTGCGCCATGCGCTGCCCTACGCCGACGTCATCGACCGGACCCCAGAGGACCTGCAACGTGTGATCGCGCGCGACCACACCGTTGAGTTCAGCCACACGCTGGAAACCCAGATCGGCGGCCAACTCAAGGCGGGCTTTGTCTTGACCCACATGTTCGAGGACACCGATCGCGCCGCGGCGGAAACCGGCCGTTCCCGCTATTTCCCGACCAGCGTCGCGACGCGCGCTCAGAAGCCGTGAGCGCTTCAGCGGGAGTCTTTCTCCCTGGGCTCCCCCGCGCTGCGGCATGGAGTGCCCAGATGGCTGTGACGATGGCCGAATCCCCCGAGGTGAGCGTCATTTCCCCGACGGTGTTCAGCACGGCGCAGCTCCGGGCGATCCATGCACCGACACCTTTGCTCATCGGAGACCAGGAGCGGCTCTACGAGCCGCGCGCCAATCTGCGCATGGTGATGGCGCGCATGCCCGCCCTGGACGGCGCCGTCGTCCCGGACGCCGATCACATCGCGGCCATGGCTCAGCCCGATGCGGTCAACGCACAGATCCTGCGGTTCGTGGAACGGGGCGTCGGCGCCGCGTGACGCTAGCCCCGCTCTTGACCTGACACGGGCGGGCGCCTTTTATGCCGCTCCTTTTTGCGGGCAGCGTTTCATGGCCAAGACGACAAGCGACAAGCCCGCGGACTGGGAGATCGCCACCCGCCTGGTGCGCGGCGGGTCGCTGCGCTCTCAGTTTGGCGAGACGGCCGAGGCCATCTTCCTCACACAAAGCTTTCTCTACGAGTCGGCCGAAGCCGCCGACGCGCGGTTCGCCGGGGCCGACGATGGCTTCATCTATTCGCGCTACGCCAATCCAACCGTGAGGATGTTCGAAGACCGGCTGGCCCTGCTGGAAGGCGCCGAGGCCTGCCGGGCTCAGGCTTCGGGCATGGCGTCGGTGCATCTGGCGTTGATGGGTCTGGTCCGCGCCGGCGACCATATCGTCGCCGGCCAAGCCCTGTTCGGCTCCAACCGCTGGATTCTGAACAACTGGGCGCCGCGGTTCGGCGTCGAGACCAGCATGGTGCCGGCGCCCGACATCGCGGCCTGGCGGGCGGCGGTGCGGCCGAACACCAAGGTCTTCCTGATCGAGAGCCCGGCCAATCCGTTGCTGGAGATCACCGACATCGCCGCGGTTTCCGCGCTCGCGCGCGAGATCGGCGCCAGGGTGGTGGTGGACAATGTCTTCGCCTCGCCGATCCTGCAAAAGCCGCTGCAGCTGGGCGCCGACGTGGTGGTCTATTCGGCCACCAAACATATCGACGGACAGGGCCGTGTGCTGGGGGGCGCCGTCCTCGGCGCCCACGATCTGCTCGAAGAGGCCTATCGCGACCCAATCCGCCACACCGGCCCGGCGCTTTCGCCCTTCAATGCCTGGGTGCTGCTGAACGGGTTGGTGACGCTGGACCTGCGCGTGCGGCGGCAGAGCGAGACGGCGGCGGGCCTGGCCGACCGCATCGCCGAACACGCCAAGGTCAGGACCATCCGCTATCCCGGCCGCCCCGACCATCCGCAGTACGAGATCGCCCGCCGTCAGATGACCGGCGGGACCAACCAGATGCAGGGCGGCGGCACGCTGATCGCCTTCGACCTGGGCGACCAGGCCGCGGCGTTCAACTTCCTGAACGCGCTACAGCTGGTCGACATCTCCAACAATCTTGGCGACGCTCGCTCGATGGCGACGCATCCGAACACCACCACCCACCGCTCGATGACCGAAGAGCAGCGGCTGGAGATCGGCCTGACCGCCGGCTGGGTGCGGCTTTCGGTGGGGCTGGAGGGCCCGGGTGACCTCTGGCGCGACCTGGGCCGCGCCCTGGACGCCGCATGAGCCGGCTGCCGCGCTCACCGTCGGCGCCCAGCTTTCGCGAGACGCGCCGGGCGCGGGAACGCTCGGTCTATGAGGCGACGACGCGCGCGATCCTGGTCAGGGTCGAGCCCCACTATTTGCCCGACCAGTCCGACGAGCGCGAAGGCCGCTTCGTCTGGTCCTATACGGTCGAGATCGAAAACCATGGCCAGGAGACGGTGCAGCTTTTGTCGCGCCGCTGGCTGATCACCGATGCGCTGAACCACACCGAGTCGGTGGTCGGCCCTGGCGTCACCGGCGAGCAGCCGACGCTCAAACCCCGCGAGGCCTTCCGCTACACTTCGGTCTGTCCGCTGCCGACGCCCTCGGGCGAGATGCGCGGCGCCTACCAGATGGTCAATGACGAAGGCGCGGCCTTCGAGGTCGAGATCCCGGCCTTCTCGCTGCACCTGCCAAGCGCGCGGCGGACCCTGAACTAATCCTCGTCGTCGCGGCGCAGGCTGAGCAGACGCTTGGCCAGGTCCGCGTCCGCGACAAGATTGGCCAGCATGACCTGTTTGGTCCTGACCAGGCTGCGCTGGTCGTCTTCCGCTATGCCCTCGAGCGTGCGGCGATTGACCCGATAGACCGCCCGAAGCGCCCGCTCGTGCACCGCGCGCCCGGCCTGGGTGACGGTGAGCAGCACCTGACGGCGATCGCTCGCCGGCGTCATGCGCTCGACCAGGCCGCTGGCGAACAGCTGATCGACCGTGCGGGTCATGGTGGTGCGATCGACGGCGCAGAAATCGGCCAGTTCGGTCATGCCGCAGGGCTGCAGACGCGCCACCACGGCGAGCGCGCGGTGACGGGCGACATTCAGGCCCAGCGGCCGGAACGCCTCGTCCAGCGCCGCCTCGCGGTGGCGGCCGAGCACGGTGAAGACGTGAAACAGATAGGTGGTCAGATCGAACGGAAACTCGCCGGTCGGATCCACTGTGGTCGGTGGCCGGTGCGCGGATGTGTGCATCGTCCAGCCCCAACAACGACGTTGTCCGTCGCCCCGGACCTAGGGAAGCCCAATCCGCTGATTGGCACAAGATGTAACCGTGATATTTGTAATTTGCATAAGGTGCACTTGCACGTTTTTTCTTGACCTCTGAGTGGCGCTCGCGTAGCGAGGCCGCGCTTTACGTCGGCAAGCCGACTCAAGAGAGCCGAACATGAGCGACACGCCCGGCCCCGACCAGCCGATCACCTTTCGCGTCGTCAGCGGTCCGGCCGGCTGGCGGATCATCGGCGCCGACGCCGCACCGATGTCGACGCTCTATCTCTCGCGCAAGCTGGCGGCCGAGCACGCCCAGGAGATGGTCGATGTCCTGAAAGGCTACGGCCAGCGGGCCCGGGTGGTCGTCGAAGGCGAGTGTCCCGCGGACTAGGCGGCGCCCTGCTGGGGCTCGCTGACAGGCCGCTGAGTGCGTGTTCCTTCTCCCCCGCGGGAGAGGGCGCCCCCGCGACGGCGGGGCAGGATGAGGGGTCGCCCGAGCGACCGCGGCCGTATCCCCCAGCGCGAATGCGAGCGTTGGGCGCCCCCTCATCCAACCGCCGTGCGCCTGACGGCCTGGGCTAGCCGGCCCGCCCCGTATCCACCGCCTCGGGGGCGATGTCGTAGGTGCGCGAACAATATTCGCAGGTCACCCGGATCAGGCCATCGGCCTCGATCATCTCGGCGCGTTCGGCGGCCGGGAAGGATTTCAGCACGCCTTCAATCCGGTCCTGCGAGCACCGACAGAAGGCTCGCAGCGGCCGGGGCTCGAACATGCGCACACCGGTCTCGTGGAACAGCCGGTAGAGCAGCTGCTCGGGCGTGATGGTGGGATCCACCAACTCGTCCTCGCCCAGGGTGGCGATATAGGCCTGGGCGGTCTCCCAGGCGTCTTCGGTGGGCCCCCGCGCCTCGTCGCCGGCGATATTCTGCAGGATCAGGCCGCCGGCCCGCCAGACGGGCGCGCCGGTGGTTTGCACCTGGCCAACCGCAAGGCGCACCTTGGTCGGCGTCTGTTCGGACTGGGCGAAATAGTGTTCCGCCGACAGGGCCAGCGTCTCGCCCTCGATCGGGGTGACGCCTTGATAGCGCTCGGTGTCGGCACCCTGGTCGATGGTCATGATGAAGACCCCGTCGCCGAGCAGGGTCTTGGCCCCCGGCCTGGCAAAGCCGCCCGAGGCCTCGGCGACGCGATCGGCGTCATAGCGGCAATAGCCGCGCAGCGCGCCGGTGGTGTCGTAGTCGGCCACCACATAGGCGACCGGGCCGTCGCCCTGGGCCTGCAGGATCAACCGCCCCTCGAACTTCAGGCTGGCGCCGACCAGGGCGGCGAGCGCGCAGGCCTCGCCGAGCAGATTGGCGGCGGCCTCCGGGTAGTCATGGCGGGTGAGGATGTCGTCGACCGCCGGCCCCAGCCGCACCAGGCGACCGCGCACGGGCTGGCCTTCGATCTGGAAGGCGGTGACGAGGTCGTCGGTGATGGGAATGGCGTCGGGCACGTCTGGGCTTAGATAGGAAGGCGCTGGATTTGCGAAAGGGCGCGGTTCAGATCGCGCCAAGGCACCAGGCGATGATCGACTTCTGGGCGTGGATGCGGTTTTCCGCCTCGTCCCAGATGACCGACTGCGGCCCGTCGATCACCTCAGCCGTGACCTCCTCGCCGCGATGGGCTGGCAGGCAGTGCATGAAGAGCGCGTCCGAGGCCGCCAGTCCCATCAGGGCTGCATCGACACGATAGGGTTTGAGCGCGAACAGGCGTTCGTCGCCATCCTTGTCGCCCATGGAGACCCAGGTGTCGGCGATCACTAGGTCGGCACCCTCGACGGCGGCCTTCGGGTCGCGGGTCACCTCGACACGGCCCTGCAGTTCGGCGGCGCGAGCGACATCGGCGCGGTTGGGTCCATAGACCACCGGGCTGGCGATATTCAGCTTGAAGCCGAGCTTGGTGGCCGCCTCGATGAAGCTGGAGCAGACATTGTTGCCATCGCCGACCCAGGCGACGGTCTTGCCGGCGATCGGCCCGCGATGCGCCTCGAAGGTCATCAGGTCGGCCAAGATCTGACAGGGGTGGCCGCGATCGGAGAGGCCGTTGATCACCGGCACGCTGGCGTGAGCCGCCATCGCCGCGACATCCGCGTGCTTGTCGGCGCGGATCATGATGGCGTCGACCATGCGCGACAGCACCCGCGCGGTGTCCTCGATGGTCTCGCCGCGACCGAGCTGCATGTCGGCGCCGGTCGAGATGATCGAAGCCCCGCCCAGCTGGCGGATGGCCGCGTCGAAGGAAAACCAGGTCCGCGTCGAGTTCTTCTGGAAGATCATCGCCAGGGTGTGGTCGCGCGCCGGCGCGTCGGCGTCGGCGCGGCCCTTCGGCCAGCCGGCGCGAGCCGCCTTGCGGGCCTTGGCGTCATCCAGCATGGCGCGCAGGGCCGCGGGCTCAATCTCCCACAGGTCGATGAAGTGGCGGGGCTGGGCGGTCATTGGCCGGTCAGGCCGCGGCGTGCTTGCGCACCGTTTGGCACACGCGCTCCAGCTTCTCGACCGCCTCACGCGCCTCATCGATGCTGATGACCAGCGGCGGCAGCAGGCGCACACAGTTGTCGCCGCCGCCGGCGATCAACAGCTTTTCGTCTCGGGCCAGCGCCATGAAGTCGCGATTGTTGGGGATGAGCTTGAGACCGATCAGCAGACCCTTGCCGCGCACCTCGGCGATCACGCCGGGATAGCGGTCCGCAAGACCCGACAGCTGCTGGCCGAAATAGCCGGCCACCGTGCGCACATGGGCGAGCAGTTCGGGCTTTGTAAGCTCGTCGATGGCGGCCAGGCCGACGGCCATGGCCAGCGGGTTGCCGCCATAGGTCGAGCCGTGGGCGCCGACGGTCATGCCCTTGGCCGCCTCGGTGGTGGCGAGGCACGCGCCGACCGGAAAGCCGCCGCCCAGCGCCTTGGCGACGCACATGATGTCCGGCGCGGCGTTGTCGGCCCATTCGTAGGCGAAGAGGCGGCCCGTGCGCCCAAGGCCGCACTGGATCTCGTCATAGATGAGCAGCACGCCGGTTTCGTCGCAAAGGGCGCGCAGCGCGTCGAGCTGGACAGCGCTTAACGACCGCGCCCCGCCTTCGCCCTGGACGGGCTCTATGATGATCGCCGCCGTGGTTGGGCCGATGGCGGCCTTCAGCGCCTCGTGGTCGCCAAAGGGCAGCTGCACGTAGCCGGGCAGGCGAGGGCCGAAACCCTCGAGATAGCTGGCATTGCCCGAGGCGTTCACGGCGGCGTAGCTGCGCCCGTGGAAGGAGCCTTCGAAGCCGATCACGTCGATCCGTTCCGGCTGACCGTTGGCGGCGTGGTAGCGGCGGGCGGTCTTCAGCGCGCATTCCACCGCCTCGGTGCCCGAATTGGTGAAGAAGATCACATCGGCGAAGGTGGCGGCGCAGAGCCTGGCGGCCAGGGCCTCCTGCTCGGGGATGCGATAGATGTTGGAGACGTGCCAGAGCTTCTCGCCCTGGGCCTTCAGCGCCGCGACCAGCTTGGGGTTCGAATGGCCGAGCGCGTTGACCGCGATGCCGGCCACACAGTCCAGATAGACGTCGCCGTCGGTTGACCACAGGCGCACGCCCTCGCCGCGTTCGAACGCCAGCGGCGCGCGGTTGTAGACGCCCATGATGTGGGTGTCGGGGGAACGAGGCTGGCCGTCTGCCATGGGAGACCTCCCAAAAGCGAACGTCCCCGAGCCGAGAGGCCGCGGGGACTGGAAGGCCGAGGCTTTTCGCCGCGCGGGCCGCGGCTGTCAACCAGGACTCAGCTTTTCAGGCGGTAGCCAGTCTGGAACAGGATCCAGCAGACCGCGCCCATGACGACGGTGAGGCCGCCCACAACGGCAACGCCGATGCCAATCGAGCCGTCGGCTTGGCCGATGAAGCCATAGCGGAAGCCGGAGATGGTGTAGAAGAACGGGTTGTATTGCGACAGGCTGCGGAAGGGCTCCGGCAGGCGGTCGACTAGGTAGAAGGTGCCCGACAGCATGCTGAGCGGCATGACGATGAAGGTGGTGACCGCCGCCATGTGGTCGAACTTCTCGGCCCAGAGACCGGCGACCATGCCGATCATGCCCATCATCAAGGCCGCGCCCAGGCCGAAATAGGCCACCGCCCACCAGTGGACAATGTTGTAGCGGACGAAGAACAGCACCGAGATGGCGGTAACCAGGCCGACGGCCAAGCCTCGGGTCGCGGCGCCAAGCGCGAAGGCGCAGACCTGCTCGGTCGGGGATAGGGGCGGGGTGATGAAGTCCTGGGTCAGGCCCTGCATCTTGGCCTGCATCAGCGACGAGGACGAATTGGCGAAGGCGGAGTTCAGGATGGCCATCATGATCAGGCCTGGGCCGATGAACACCGAATAGGGGACGCCGTGCACCGAGGGGCGCAGGCCCTTCATCGCCACCACGAAGATCAGCAGATAGAGCAGGCTGGACAGCACCGGCGCGGCCAGGGTCTGCATGCCCACCTTCCAGAAGCGCTTGACTTCCTTCATGTAAAGGGTGGTTGCGCCGGTCCAGTTGACCCCGTGGTAGTCGCGCGGCAGCGGCGGCATAACCTCTGGCGCCGGAAAATCAACGGTATCTTTCATGGGCCCTGATGTGCCCCCGGCGTCCCCTGGGCGCAAGGGGCGGTCCCGTGCGGCGATATGACTCGCAGGCGATGGATTCATCTTGGGATTCGAAGGCGCCACAATGGCTTAAGCCAATCCGCTCCATTGAACAGACCGTCCACAACATCTTGATCCTGTGGACAGACGCGTGGCGCCTATTGTGTCTGTTAACGGAGCGTTTACGATATCTAGTAGGGATGGTTCACCGGCTGGGCCATGGGGCACTAGATATTGTGTCACGTCGGTGGACTGGCGGCGGCTGGAGGGCAAGCCAATGGGTTGGACCGACGAACGCGTAGAATTGTTGAAGAAACTCTGGCTGGAAGGTCTTTCGGCCAGCCAGATCGCCAAACAGCTTGGCGGGGTGACCCGCAATGCCGTCATTGGCAAGGTGCACCGGCTGGGCCTCTCCGGCCGCGCCGCGCCTTCGCAGCCGAGCCGGCCGACCTTCAAGGCGCCGCGTCCGCCGCGTCCGATGGCGCAACCCGCGCCGCGCCGGCTCGAACAGCGGGCGGCCCCGATGCCCGCTCCGGTCTATTTCGTCGAGGAGCCGGGCTCGGCCACGGTGCTGACGCTCGGCGCGCACATGTGCAAATGGCCGATCGGCGACCCGTCGACCGACAGCTTCACCTTCTGCGGGCGCCGCGCCGAGACCGAGGGGCCCTACTGCGTCAACCACGCGCGCATCGCCTATCAGCCGCAGCAGCCGCGCAAGCGCTCCGGCGCCACCGAACTGGCCCGCTCGCTCCGGCGCTACATCTAGGCAGAGCGGGTGGAGTGAAAGTGCGAAGCGGTTTTCCGCCCGCAACCCGCTCTAACTCCTAGGAATCGATCACGTTCATGATTTTGGATTGGTTCAATCCGAAATCATCGTGATCTCGGCGCGTAGATCGTCCGGTCTTCGCCCACCGTCCGCGATCCGTCGCGGCCGGTGACGCGGATGGCTAGGCGGTGCGCGCCGGGGGTCAGGGCGGCTTTCGGCAGCTCGAAGGTGAAGCGCAGCTTCGGATAGTCCGGATCGTAGGCCAGGGTCGGCGAGGTCGCGGGCGCGCCGGGCCATGTCTGATGCAGGCGGCCTTGCGAGACCGCGCGGCCGTCCAGCAGGATATCGACGCGGGCGACGCCGCCCGGGCTGGCGGCCAGGCCGGAGAGGTTCTTCAGGGTGTCGGGGTTCAGGATGTCGGTTCGCTTGGGACGGCTGACATAGATCCGCGGCAGGAAGGGGCAGGGCCTGGCGATGGCCGGCGCCGCGCCGCCCACCCGGGCGGTGAAGGTCTGCATCACCAGGCGGCCGGGTGAGGCCTCCACCGTCTCCACCGGGGCGATGTCGCTGAAGCTGTTGCAGAGTTCGGTGCGGAACTGGGTCTCCGCGGGCGTGTCGTAGAGATAGGTGGGCTCTGGCAGGAGGATGACCACGGCGGCGCCGGCGTGCTCGGCCAACAGGGCGCGGCGGTCGAGATGGATGGCGGCGCGGAAGATGTCGAAATGAGCGGTCATTTCGCGCGGATCGCCGAGCGCGAAGACCTGACGGCCGGGCTGGCCCGGAAATTCCAGCTTCACCGCCTCCACATGGCCCGCCGTGGCCAACAGCGGCTCGGCGCCGAAGCGCTGGCGCGCCAGGACCTGGGCGCGGGCGATAGCCGGCTCGAACTGGGCGAAGGGTTCGTAGTCGGTGGTGATCCGATCGCGAATGGAAAGCGCGACCCGGTCGGGATGCGCCCAGCCGACCGCGGTCCAGAGGCTGGCCAGGACGAAGAGGACGCCGACCATGACCGGGCCGGTCCCGACCAGGGCCATCCGCAGGCGGCGATGAACCTCCGATCGCGCGCTGTCGACATAGGCCGCGAGCGCGCCGGGCAGGAAGGCGATCAGCGGCACATAGGCCTCGATCGGCCATTGCGGCGCGAGCTTCTGGTCTAAGGGGCTGAGCAGTGCATAGGCGCCGAAAAGAACGCCACCCACCCAGAGCAGCAGGGTGGAGGCCTCATCCCCCACCTGGGCCCGCCGGAAGGCGCGGACCGAGCCCGCCGCCATGCCCAGGAAAAAAACCGGTGTGCAGAGGGCGGCCTGGGCGGCGACATAGGCCAGCGGGCCAATCAGGTTGAGCTGCCAAGCCTGCTGGCTGAGCAGGTGATAGCTGATCGCCGGCGCGTGGGTGGCGAGGCTGTACAGCACCGAGGGCGCCAAGCCGGCCGCGGCCAGGGCGCCGGCCAGCCAGAAACCGGGTTCGCGCCACAGCCGGCGGCCGGGCCGGCTGGCCAGCACGAAGCCCAGTATGCCCAACCCCACCCCGGCGAAACGATAGTGCACAAAGAGACCGAGACCGGCCGCCACACCGGTCAGGACCCACCAGCCCAGCTGGCCGCCGCTCATGCCGCGGATGAGCCCGCCCAGCATCAGCGCCAGCAGCAGTTGCATGGCCGCCTCGGAATAGAAGATCGCACCACCGGCCCCGAGCGCCGGAACCAGCATCGACAACAGGCCGGCCCAGATGGCGCCCCGCCGCCCGACGACGGGGGCGGCCATGAAATAGATGCCGAAGGGCACGGCCTGGGCGACGAGAAGGCTTGGGACCCGCACCGCCAGCGGCGACCAGCCGAACAGGGCCACGCAGGCGCGCGCGAACAGCGGCCAACCGGCGGGAATGTCGGGATAGGCCAGCGCCGGGTGCATGCCAGCGACGACGAAATGCGCCTCTTCCCAGACGACGCCGATATGGGCGGCCAGGGCGAGCTTCCACAGGCTCATGCCCAGCCAGAGGGCGGCTGCGGCGGTCGCCAGGCCCTGGTCGCTGCCGAACAGCACATCCGGGCGTGCTGCGACGCCCGCGCGCTCGCGTGTTACGGCCCGCGGCATGAGCCATGCCGCGTCGGCCTCGCGTCCGACTGTCAAAGAGAATCCCCCGAGAGTCTTATCGACTTTTCTAGGGTGAAGTCTGCGCGCTGGGCTATGTCTTGGCTAGACGCAGTCGGTGGTTCGCGTCCAATCGCCGCGTGATTAGGCGGCGACGTCCAGGGAATAGCCCGCGGAACGGACAGTGCGGATCGGATCGGCGTTCAGGTCGCGGTTCAGCGCCTTGCGCAGGCGGCCGATATGCACGTCGACCGTGCGGGCCTCGACATAGACGTCGGAGCCCCAGACCGCGTCGAGCAGCTGTTCGCGGCTGAACACACGGCCGGGATGCTGCATCAGATAGTCGAGCAGGCGAAACTCGGTGGGGCCGAGGTGGATCTCCTTCTCGGCCCGGCGCACCCGATGGGCGGCGCGGTCGACCACGATGTCGCCGTGATGCAGCCGGTCCTCGGCCAGCCCCGGCCGGATCCGGCGCAGCACCGCGCGGATGCGGGCGGCGAGTTCGCTCATGGAGAAGGGCTTGACCACATAGTCGTCCGCGCCGGTGTCCAGGCCGCGGATGCGATCGCTCTCCTCGCCGCGGGCGGTGAGCATGATGATCGGCAGGTTGCGGGTCTCAGGGCGGGCGCGCAGCCGGCGGCAGACCTCGACGCCCGAGACCTTGGGTAGCATCCAGTCGAGCACGATCAGGTCGGGCATCTGCTCGTCGATCAGCACCAGGGCCTCTTCGCCGTCGCCGGCGACGGTGACGGCGTAGCCCTCCTTGTCGAGATTGTACTGGAGCAGGGCGCTCAGCGCGTCCTCGTCCTCGACAACCAGCACCTGGGGAATCATTTCAGCCTTCTCTCGTCATGGATTGGACCCTGTCGGATGTCAGGGGCCCCTCGAGCATTTCCGAACGGCGTTGCAGGGCGTCCCACTTGGGCCGCTCGCCTGTCATTTCCTCGCCGGTGACCTCAAAATGGATGATCTCGGCGATATTGGTGGCGTGGTCGCCGATGCGTTCGAGGTTCTTGGCGATGAACAGCAGGTGGGCGCCGGGCGTGATGGTGCGCGGGTCGCCCATCATATAGGTCAGCAGTTCGCGGAAGAGGCTGTTGTAGTGCTCGTCGACCTCCTCGTCGCGGGCCCAGACCCCGGCCGCCTTCTCGATCTCGCCGCCGGTATAGGCGTCCAGCACCTCCTTCAGGCGCGCGCCGACCAGCCGGCCGAGGCGCTCGATGGAGCGGGTCAGCGGCGTCAGTGGCTCGCTCTCGCTCAGGATCAGCGAGCGCTTGGCGATGTTGCGGGCCAGGTCGCCGCAGCGCTCCAGGTTCATGGCGATCTTCAGCGCCGCCACCGTACGGCGCAACTCGCGGCCGACCGGCTGGCGGGTGGCGATCAGCTCGATGGCGCGCCGCTCGATATCGGCCTGCAGCGCGTCCAGTTTGGGATCGCGCGCCACCACGGCATGGGCCAGCGCCACGTCGCGCCTGGAGATGGCGTCCAGGCAGTCGGCGATCTGCGCCTCGGCCAGGCCGCCGAGACGGGCGACCTCCGCGACCAGGGGCTCAACCAGGTCGCCACTCACCGTCACCCACTGTTCGGTCATCGAATCCCGTTACAAAAAGCCGCATAGCCGACTCAAGGAAGCGCCCCAAAAGACCCTGCCCGCCGATTGCTGTCGCTATGCGACGGTTTTGTGACAGTTTTGTTACAGCCGCGGAAGGTAGGCGGTGAAAGTCGTCCCCTGGCCCGCGACGCTTTCGATCGCCAGCCCGCCGCGATGGCGGTTGATGATGTGCTTGACGATGGCCAGGCCAAGGCCCGTGCCCAGGCGCTCGCCGCTCTTCTGGCCCTCGACGCGATAGAAGCGTTCGGAAAGCCGTGGCAGGTGCTCGCGCGCGATTCCCGCCCCATGGTCGGTGCAGCGCAGCACCACGAAGCGCTCGCCGCCGACTAGGTCGGGGCTGAGCAGGGAAAGTCGGGCCGCGCCCGCCCGGGTGGGCGCCAGCGCGGCTTCGGCGGTGACGTCGTCGACCACGTCAATCTCCACCGTCCCGCCGGGTGCGGAGAATTTCAGGGCATTGTCGATCAGGTTTTGCGCCACCTGCAGGATCTGGTCGCGGTCGCCTGTGATCATCGCCCGGCCGCGCTCGGCCATGCGAATCTCCAGCTTCACCCCGCGCTCGGCGGCGAGCGGCGCCAGGGCGTCGATCACGTCCAGCGTCACCAGCGCCACATCGACCTTGCCTTCCGGCGCGATATGCTCGTTCAGCTCGATGCGGCTCAAGGACATCAGGTCGTCGATCAGCCGCGCCATCCGTCCGGCCTGAGCGGCCATGACGCCCAGGAAGCGTTCGCGGGCGGCCGCATCGTCGCGGGCGTGACCGCGCAGGGTCTCGATGAAGCCGGTCAGCGAGGCCAGCGGCGTGCGCAGCTCGTGGCTGGCATTGGCCAGGAAGTCGGCGCGCATCCGCTCGTTGCGGCGCGCATCGGTCTCGTCGCGGATGACCATCAGCGCCAGGCGCGCGCCGTCGGCGGCGGGGGCCAGCGGACGGGTGCGCACGCGCCAGAAACGGTCCTGGGCGCCGCCGGTCTCATAGGCCGCCTCGCCATTCAGCCCGCCGAACAGGCTCTCGTCCACCGCCTCCAGCACCTCAGGGTGTCGGATGGCCGAGACCAGAGGCCCGCCCGCCGCCTGGATGCGCAATAGCTCGCGCGCCGCCAGGTTGGCGAAGACCAGCCGCCGGTCGGAGGCGTCTTCCGCGTCGCGGGCGGAGACCACCATCACCGGGTCCGGCAGGCTGTCGACCAGAGCGGCGAAGGCCGGCTGGTCATGGTCGGTCTCGATGGTTTCGACGGCGTCTGTTGGCATGGTCGCGAGGGTTTCCGGTCGGCGGCGCAAGCTAACCGGTCGGGCGGGTTCAGCAAAGCTGAGCGGCATACCAATTTATCTCTATGGAATTGATAGGGTTACATCACTAGGGAAGCCGGACGGTCCGGATGGGCGACCGGCGTTGACGGATTGCAAACCATGATCGGGGTAGAGCCGCGATATGTAGGTCAACTGCATATCCATCTGATCTAGGGCCGCGAACGCGGCGCGCGAGGGGCAATTCAAATGACACGCACGACTCGAACCTGGGGCCTTGGCCTCATCAGCATTCTGGCCGCCGGGGTCTCCAGCACGGCCCTGGCGCAAGCCGCGGCTCCGCCGGCCGCGGACCCGCGCGAGGCGCGGATCGATCAGCTGGAGTCCGAGGTCCAGGACCTCGCCGCCGAGGTGCAGGACCTGAAGCGCGGCCAGGCCGCCCAGATCCAGACCCTCGCCGACGTGCAGGCCAAGGAACCCGCGCCGCCCTCGGTGCTGACCACGCTGGCCAACGGCGTGCCGTCGATCAAGAGCGCCGACGGCCGCTTCACCGCCAATTTCCACGGCATCCTGCAGTTCGACGCCGGCGAGTACAATCAGTCCAGCCTCGGCCCGATCGCCACCGATCTGCGCCGCAGCGGCCCCGCGCTCGGCGCCTCGGCCTCCAATGTCGATCTGACCCATGCCCGCAAGCTGAAGGACGGCGACGATTTCCGCCGCGCCCGCATCGGCGTCGACGGCAAGGCTTTCGGCGACTGGGACTACAAGTTGATCTTCGACTTCGCCGGTTCGGGCGTCGAGAACGCCGGCCAGCTCTATGAGGGGTGGATCCAGTACTCGGGCCTCAAGCCCGTCCACCTGCGCGTCGGCGCCTTTTCGCCCTCGATCGGGCTGGAAGACCAGGCCTCCACCAATGGCATGCCGCTGCTCGAGCGCTCGGTGGTGGAAGACATCGCCCGCGGCTTCGTCGCCGGCGACACCCGCACCGCCGTCGAGCTCTGGGGCTCGGGCGACCATTGGCTGGCCTCGGCGGCCCTGACCGGCCGGGTGATCGGGGTGCTCAACACCGGTACGGCCACTGCCGTGCCGCAGAGCTTCGGCGATCAGCTCGGCGTGGTCGGCCGCCTCGCTGGCACACCGTTCCACGGCGAGGACTGGCTGGTCCATGTCGGCGCCCACGGCAGTTATCTGATCGATCCGCCCAATCTCACCGGGCCGACGGCGGCCGGTCTGGGCGTGGCGCCCAATGCCGAGGTCGTCGCCTTCTCCAACACTCCGGAACTGCGCGTCGACGGCACAAAGCTGCTCAACACCGGCAATATCCCGGCCAAGCATGCCTCGACCACCGGCCTGGAATTCGCCGCCCAGAAGGCCAACTTCCTGTTCCAGACCGAGTACGACTATTTCACCGTCAATCGCACCGACGTGCCCTCGACGCCCACCTTCAGCGGCTATTATTTCGAAGGCGGCTGGGTGATCACCGGCGAGCCGCGCGTCTACAACAAGCAGACCGCGGCGTTCGATGCGCCGAACGTGGCCCACCCCTTCTCATTCGATGGCGGCGGAACCGGCGCGTTCGAACTGGTGGCGCGCTATTCAGACATGGACCTGAACTATCACCAGGGCGCCGCCGGCACGGCCCCGAAGCCCACCGCCATCCGCGGCGGCGACGAGCAGAACTTCACGATCGGCCTGAACTGGTACCCCAACCAGTTCACCAAGTTCATGCTCGACGTCTCCGAGGTGCAAATCCACCGCCTGTCGCCCTGCACCAACACCGGCGCTGGGGTGAACAACACGTGCACCGGCGCCGTCCTGTGGAACACGCCGGTCGGTTCGCAGATCGGACAGAACTTCACCGATGTGGCGATCCGTTCGCAATTCGCCTTCTAACCCCATGAGGAACAGCCGCGATGACCGTCGATAACAACACGCGCTCGCCCACCCGGCGGAGGGTCTTCTCCCTCGCCGCGGCGGGGGCGGCGGTCATCGCGGCGCCGTCCATTCTTCCAGGTCGCGGCCACGCGGCCGGGCCGCTGAAGCTGCTCAATGTCAGCTACGACCCGACGCGCGAGCTCTATCGCGACATCAACGCCGCCTATTCGGCCTTCTGGAAGTCGCACACCGGCCAGGAGCTCGACATCGACCTCAGCAACGGCGGTTCGGGCAAGCAGGCGCGGGCGGTGATCGACGGCCTGCAGGCCGACGTGGTCACGCTGGCGCTCGCCTACGACATCGACGCCATCGCCCAGCACGGGCATCTGCTGCCGGCCAACTGGCAGTCGCGCCTGCCGGACAATTCGACGCCCTACACCTCGACCATCGTCTTCGTGGTGCGCAAGGGTAACCCCTGGAAGATCCACAACTGGGGCGACCTGATCCGGCCGGGCATCCAGGCCATCACGCCCAATCCGAAGACCTCCGGCGGGGCGCGCTGGAACTATCTGGCCGCCTGGGCCTGGGCCCTGAAGCAGCCGGGCGGCAACGCCGCAACGGCGCAGGCCTTCATCCAGAGGCTGTATAAGCAGGTGCCGGTGCTGGATTCCGGCGCGCGCGGCTCGACCACCACCTTCACCGAGCGCGGCATCGGCGACGTGCTGCTGGCCTGGGAAAACGACGCCCACCTGGCCCTGACCGAACTGGGGCCGGGCAAGGTCGAGATCGTCTATCCGTCCATGTCCATCCTGGCCGAGCCGCCGGTAGCGCTGGTCGACAAGGTGGTCGACCGCAAGGGCACTCGCGTCGTGGCCGAAGGCTATTTGAAGTTCCTCTACAGCCCGCTGGCCCAGGACCTGATCGGCAAGAACTTCTACCGGCCGCGCAATCCGGAATATGCGGCGAAATACGCCAAGCAATTCCCGAATATCCCGATGGTCACCATCGCCAGTTTCGGCGGCTGGACCAAGGCCCAGGCCACCCACTTCGCCGACGGCGGCGTCTTCGACCAGATTTACAAGCCGGGCTAACATCCTCCCCTGGAACGCCCGAGTCTGCCCCGGTTCCCCGATGAGCGGAACCGGGGCTTTTTTTGTGCGCTCATCGCTTGCGGACGGCGAGGTGGCCCGAACAAGTCGGGCCATGACGGTGATCTTAACGCGGCGGGGCGTGGGCCAGTCTCAGCAGGTTGGCCGCTCCCGGGGAGCCAAACGGCGTGCCGGCCAGGATGAGGACACGGCCGTTGGGTGGGGTGAGGCCGAGGTCGAAGGCCAAGCTGGCGGCGCCCTTGGTCAGGTGGTCGAGGCCCTTGGGTTGCTCGGCCAGTCGCGGTTCCAGACCCCAGACCAGGGCCAGCCGCCGCGCCACGCGGATATCCGAGGTCAGGGCGAGCACCGGCTGCAGAGGCCGCTCGCGCGCCAGCCTTAGCGCGGTGACGCCGGTGGTGGTGAAGACCGCCAGGCAGGCGGTCGAGCCGGACTCCGCCGCGCGGCGGGCGGCGGCGACCAGGGCGTCGGCGTCCTCGTCCTCGACCCGGCCATGTTCGGCGTCCATCAGGCCCGGCCAGTTGGGGTCGCGCTCCACCCGCTGGATGATCTTGCTCATCATCGCCGTCGCCTCGATCGGATAGAGGCCGACGGCGGTTTCCGCCGACATCATCAGCGCATCGGCGCCCTCATAGACCGCATTGGCGACGTCCGAGGCCTCGGCGCGGGTCGGCGCGGGCGAGCTGGTCATGGAGTCCAGCATTTGGGTGGCGATGATCACCGGCAGGCCGCGGTTCCTGGCGGCGCGCACGATGGTCTTTTGCGCCACCGGCACCTCTTCGGGCTCCAGTTCGACGCCCAGGTCGCCGCGCGCCACCATCACCCCGTCGCACTGGTCGAGGATGGCGGCGAGATCCTTAAGCGCCGCGGGCTTTTCGATCTTGGCCAGGACGGCGGCGCGGCCAAGCACCAGGCGCCTGAGCTCGGCCATGTCCGCCGCCCGCTGCACGAAGGACAGGGCCACCCAGTCGACGCCGATGCGCAGGGCGAAGGCCAGGTCGTCGCGGTCCTTGGGCGTGAGCGCCGGCAGCGGGATGACCGCGCCGGGCAGGGCGATGCCCTTGTGGTCCGACAGGGCGTTGCCCTGGATCACCACCGTGTTGGCGGAGGCGGCGCCGCAGTCGCTGACCTTCAGCCGCACCTTGCCGTCATCGAGCAGCAGCTCAGCCCCCGGACTGAGCGCGGCGAACAGCTCCGGATGCGGCATGCAGACCCTTTCGGAGTCGCCCGGCGCCGGGTCGAGGTCGAGCCGGAAGTGCTGGCCCGGTTCGATGGTCGCCTTGTCGCCCTTGAACTCGCCGAGGCGGAATTTCGGGCCCTGCAGGTCGGCCAGCGCCGCCAGCGGGCGTTCGATGACCGCCTCCGCCGCGCGCACCGCCTCCAGCGCCGCGGCGTGGTCGCTGTGCGCGCCGTGGCTGAAGTTGAGCCGGAAGACGTCGACCCCGGCCTCGGCCAGGGCCAACACCCGGTCGGGCCCCTGGCTGGCCGGGCCGAGCGTGGCGACGATGCGGGCGCGCCGCGCGCGGATCATCTGAGGTCGCCCAGCAGAGCCGCCGCGCCGATCAGGGCGGCGTGCGGCTGCAGCACCACGCGGGTGGGGATGGCGCGCAGATAGTCGCCCATGCGGTCCTTGGTCTCGAAGCGGCGGCGAAAGTCGCTGGCGGCGAGAAAGTCGAATATGTCCGGCGCGATTCCGCCGGAGATATAGACCCCGCCCTGCGCGCCCATGGCCAGGGCCAGATTGCCGGCGACGGAGCCCAGGATGGCGCAGAAGCGGCCGAGCGCGTCACGCGCCAGCCCCGGACCGGCCAGACCCGCATGGGTGACCTGGTCGGGCGCGGTCAGGCTGGCCGGCTTTCCCGCCATGTCGGCGAGAGCCTGGTAGAGGTTGAACAGGCCGGGACCCGACACCACCCGTTCGATGGAGACCTCGCCGAAGCGGGCGGTCAGGCGCCGCAGGATCTCGATTTCGACCTCGTCCTCGGGCGCGAAGGCCGAATGGCCGCCCTCGCCGGTCAGCACCGCGTTGGCGCGGCGATCCCTGACCAGGGCCGCGGCGCCAAAGCCGGTGCCGGGCCCCATGATCGCGGCGGTGGCGTCGGCGCGGCCCCTGACGTCGGGCCCGATTCGCCGCGTGTCGCCGGGTCCCAACCGGTCGATTGCCAGCGCCTGGGCGGTGAAGTCGTTGATCAGCCTGACCTCGGCGAATCCGCACTTTTTCGCCATGCGGCGCTCGGAAAACCCCCAGCCTTCATTGTTGGTGAAGCTGACCTTGCCCTTGTGGATCGGCCCCGCGGCGGCGATCACCGCCAGGTGCGGGCGCTTGCCCTTCAATCGCTTCAGATAGGCTTCGAGCGCCGCCTCGCCGGTCGGATAGTCAGCCGCGTCAAGCACCGCCGCGTGCCTGATCCTGGTCCGCCGGCCATGGGTTTCGGCGATGGCGAAGCGGGCATGGGTGCCGCCGACATCGCCGACCAGGCCGGAGACCTTGGCCACGCTCAAAACAGGACCGAGGCGCCGGCCTCGGCCGGGCCGACCGCGCGGCGCATGTGGCCGAACAGTTCGCGGCCGAAGCCGTGCTGCCGCGGCCGGCATGTCGCCGGGGCGCGGCGACGAAGCGCCGCGGCGTCGACCTTGATCTCCAGCACCCCTGCCTCCGCATCGATGCGGATGATGTCGCCGTCGCGGACATAGGCCAGCGGACCGTCCTCGATGGCTTCCGGCGTCACATGGATGGCGGCCGGGACCTTGCCCGAGGCGCCCGACATGCGCCCATCGGTGACCAGGGCGACCTTCTGGCCGCGATCGAGCAGCACGCCCAGCGTCGGGCTCAGATTGTGCAGTTCGGGCATGCCGTTGGCCGTGGGACCCTGAAAACGGACCACCGCGATGAAGTCGCCGGTCAGCCGGCCGGCCTCGAAGGCCCCCAGGAGGTCGTCCTGGTCGTCGAACACCAGGGCCGGCGCCTCGATGGCGCGATGCTCCAGCTTGACCGCCGAGGTCTTCATCACGGCCCGGCCAAGGCCGCCGCTCAGGACGCAGATGCCGCCGTGGTGGTCGAAGGGATCGCTGACCGGCCGCAGGATCGATGCGTCAAGCGAGGTCGAGCGGCCCTCGCGCCAGACCAGGGTCTCGCCATCGAGAAACGGTTCCTGCCTGTAGAGGCTGAGGCCCGGCCCGGCGACGGTGGTCACCGCCTCGTGCGCCAGGCCGGCGGCGAGCAGTTCGCGGACCACGAAGGCCATGCCGCCGGCGGCGTGGAAGTGGTTCACGTCGCCGTTGCCGTTCGGATAGACCCGCGCCAGCATCGGGGTCACGGCGGACAGATCGGCGAAGTCATGCCAGTCGATCTCGATCCCGGCGGCGCGGGCCATGGCGACCAGGTGCAGGGTGTGGTTGGTCGAGCCGCCGGTGGCCAGCAGGCCGACGACGCCGTTGACCACGGCCTTTTCGTCGATCACCCGGGCCATGGGCGTATAGGCTTGGCGGCGCGGGCCGATCTCCACGGTGCGCCGGGCCGCGGCCATGGTCAGGGCCTCGCGGAGGGCGGTCCCCGGATTGACGAAGGCGGCGCCCGGCAGATGCAGGCCCATCATCTCCATCAGCATCTGGTTCGAATTGGCCGTGCCGTAGAAGGTGCAGGTGCCCGGCCCGTGATAGGCGGCCATTTCCGAGGCCAACAGCTCTTCGCGGGTCGCCTGGCCCTGGGCGTAGCGAGCCCGCACGGCGGCCTTTTCGGGGTTGGAGAGGCCGCTGGTCATCGGCCCGGCCGGTGCGAAGACGCTGGGCAGGTGGCCAAAGGCCAGGGCGCCGATCACCAGGCCCGGCACGATCTTGTCGCAGACGCCGAGCAGGATGGCGCCGTCGAAGGCGTCGTGGGTGAGGGCGATCGCCGTGGCCATGGCGATGACGTCGCGGGAAAACAGCGACAGCTCCATGCCCGGTCGACCTTGGGTGACGCCGTCGCACATGGCCGGAACGCCGCCGGCGAACTGGGCCGTGGCGCCGGCCTCGCGGGCGGCCCGCCTGATCAGGTCGGGATAGTGTTCCAGCGGCTGGTGGGCCGAGAGCATGTCATTATAGGCCGAGACAATGGCGATGTTGGGCGCGCCCGGGTCCATCATCTTCAGCTTGTCGCCGGCCGGCTGGGCGGCGAAGGCGTGGGCCCAGTTGGCGCAGGACAGCTTGGCGCGCCCCGGACCTTCGTGACCGGCGGCCTCCATCCGGGCCAGATAGTCCGCGCGCCGGTCGCGGCTGCGCGCGGTGATTCGGGCGGTGACCTCGGCGACGACCTCATGCATGGAATTCGAACTCCTCGCGGCCCCGCCAAGGCTCACCCGCCAACCGCATGGCGGGACAAACTGTTCCTAGCACAGGCGAGGCGGCGTTTTCACCGGCTTCGGCCTGGACTTTTGAGTGGTTACGGCGAGATATCTTCAACTTGGACTTTTAAGTCGTTGCGGCGGGATACCTTCGGAACTACCCTAGCTGTCGCCCGTTTGACCTTAGGTCGGGGCCAGATCACGGAATCACGGAGACCTTATCCATGTCTATTTTGCATCGTTCGATCCTGGGCGCGGTTGCCGCGGCCGGGTTAGCGCTCGAGGCGAGCGCGCCCGCGCATGCCCAATCGGGCGTCAGGGTTGGCGTTCTGACCTGTAACGTGGCCAGCGGTTGGGGCCTCGTGTTCGGCTCCAGCAAGGAGGTGAATTGCACCTTCTCGCGCGATGGCCGCGACCTCGCCCACTATCAGGGCCATATCGACAAGTTCGGCGTCGACCTCGGCTATACCGCCGGCGGCGTGATGGTCTGGGCCGTGTTCGCGCCGACTTCAGGACCGCCCCCGGGCTCGCTCGATGGCACCTACGGCGGCGTCACCGCGAGTGCGACGGCTGGTGTCGGCGTCGGCGCCAACCTGCTGATCGGTGGTTCGGATCGGTCGATCTCGCTGCAGCCGCTGAGCGTCGAAGGCAATACCGGCCTGAACGTCGCCGGTGGCATCGCCGGGCTGCGCCTGCACTATCTGCCTTAAGCCTCAGTTACCTGAGACGCTGTCCACCGCGCCAAACAGCCCCCGCAACCGCTCGACAATCTCGGGCGCGAGCGGGGGACCCTGGATGGCGGCGAGGTTGGCTTCCAGGTGCTCTACGTTCCCGGTGCCGGTCAGTATGACTTCGGCGCCGGGTTCGTGGCGGCAGAAGCGATAGGCCGCCTCGGTCAACGAACCCACATCCGAGCGATCACGCAGGAAGCCCAGGGGATCGGCGGCGTCGATCTTGCCGGCGTCCACCTCTCCACGCTCGATCAATCCAGCCACCACCTCCTGCAGCGCCCCCGGCTGACTCAAGGAGCGCCGCACCGCGAACATGATCAGCGTGCCGACCGCGTGCTTCAGCGTCTCGGGAAAGACCCTGGTCCGCGCCGAGGGATTGAGCAGGTTGAAGCCGACCATGATCACGTCGAAGTGGTCATCGGGCAGGGCGCGCGTCAGCATCTTGTGGGCCGTGTCGCCGCCGAACTGCTCGGTGGCGCCGATGAAGCGGATCTTGCCCGCCGCCTGCTGACGCTTCATCTCGGGAACCAGCACCTCGGCGCAATAGTCGTATTGGCTGGGCGTGATCCCATGCAGGTGGAAGACATCGACATGGTCGGTGCCCAGTCGCCTGAGGCTGCCGTCCAGGCTCTCGGACAGTTCGGCGGCGGTGAACATGCGCTCGCCGCGGCCAGCGCTGGACTTGGTCGACAGGAAGACCTCGTCGCGCCGCCCGCGAATGCCCAGCCCCACAGCCTCTTCCGTGCCGTAGTTGCGGGCGGTGTCGATGAAGGTGACGCCCAGCTCAATGGCGCGACGGACGACGCTCGCCGCCTGCTCGGCATCCGCGCCCGTGGCCATGCCCAGCCGGCTCGCGCCGCCGCAGCCGAGGCCGGCGACACTGACCTCGGCGCCGGTGCGTCCTAGCCGGACGGTCTGCATCAGCCGACGATACGGACCGGCAGCGTCTCGTAGCCCTTGACGAAGCTCGAGCGCACCCGGACCGGCTCCTCGACCACCTCGATCTTCGACCAGCGCTTGAGGATCTCTTCCCAGACGATCTTCAGCTGCATCTCGGCCAGCCGGTTGCCGACGCAGCGATGGATGCCGAAGCCAAAGGACAGATGCTGGCGCGGCCGTTCGCGGTCGATGATAAAGGCGTTGGGCGTCTCGATCGCCTCTTCGTCACGGTTGCCCGAGACGTACCACATGACCACCTTGTCGCCTTGTCTGATGGTCTTGTCGCGCAACTGAATGTCTGCCGTCGCCGTGCGCCGCATGTGGGCCAGCGGCGTCTGCCAACGAACGATTTCCGGCACCATGGAGGTGATCAGGTCGTGGTTGCCCCGCAGCTTCTCGTACTGGTCGGGGTTTTCGTTCAGAGCCAACAGGCCGCCGCTGATCGAATTGCGGGTGGTGTCGTTGCCGCCGATGATCAGCAGGATCAGGTTGCCGAGATATTCGTTGCGATCCATGTTCCGGGTCGCCTCGCCATGGGCCAGCATGGAGATCAGGTCGCCGGCCGGCGGCGCGTTGATCCGCTCGTTCCAAAGCCCGACGAAATAGTCGAGACAACCCATCAGGATCGCCTGCTTCTCGTCCTCTGTCTCGACCAGGGCGCCGGGCATCGGCGCGGTGGTGGCGACGTCCGACCAATAGGTCAGCTTGCGCCGCTCCTCGAAGGGGAAGTCGAACAGGGTGGCCAGCATCTGGGTGGTCAGCTCCACCGAGACCCTGTCGACCCAGTCGAAGGTCTCGCCGATCGGCAGCTCGTCCATGATCCTGGCCGCCCGCTCGCGGATGATCGGCTCCATATTGGCCAGGTTGGACGGCGAGACGATCGGGCTGACCGTCTTGCGCTGGGCGTCGTGCTTGGGAGGGTCCATCGAGATGAAGCTGGCGCGGCGCAGCTCCGGCGCGGCGTCTCGGATGGTGATGCCGCCCAAAGCCGATTCGGAGGAAAAGACCTGATGGTTGGTGTCGACCGCCATGATGTCGGCGTACTTGGTCACTGACCAATAGGGGCCGAACTCGCTATCGCGGCACCAGTGCACCGGCTCCTCGGCGCGCAGGCGCTCGAACCAGGGCCAGTGGGTGTTGGTGAGGAAGAGTTCAGGATCGCCGACATTGAAGTCCGCGAGCGGCGTCGAATAGGCCCGCTCGCGCGCGTCCTGCGCCACTCTCCCCGATCCGTCGGCCATGACGGGAACTCCCTCGTTTCGCGGCGCCCTCGGCTGGACGTCTCCCCCCATGATGGCGCCAAGCCGCGCCTCGGGATAGCCGACATCCGGGCCGCGCTATTCGGGCGAGTTGCGCCGCACCTCACGGTACCAGGCCAACTGCTCGCTGGTGGCCAGCAGCTTGCCGTCTCTGCGCCAGTAGCTCGAGCGTTCATCCGAGGCGCCGCCGCCACCCACCCGGCCCTCGCACTCCACCAGGATGAAGTCGTCGCCAACCTCGGCGATCTCCTCGACGGTGGCATGCAGATAGGCCGTGAGCGTCAGGGTGGTGGTCATGATCGTCGGCCCCAGCGCGTACATCGCCCGCGGCGCTGAATTGTCGGTGATCATACCCAGCAGCGCCTTGTCCAAGGGCCCGCGCCGCGAGCGCACCCAGGCAAGCGACCGTGAATCCCCGGACGGCGCCGGCGGAAACCCCTCCAGGGTGCGCCGCTCGAAGGCGGAAGCTCCGTAATGCGTCGCGGCGCCCGGCATTTCGGGGCTCGGCAGGCTCTCCGGATCGGGGGCGTCGGGCATCTTGGCGAAGGCGAAATCCGGGGTCTTCGGCCGCCGCGCCATGGTGACGATGCCGTGCACGCCGACCTGGTCCGATCCGGCCGGCAGCAACTCGACCTCCCACACCCCGACGGAGCCGCCTTGCCGCAGTCGCCGCGTGCGGATGTCGAGGTCGCCCGAGGGCAGCCCCGCGGCATAGGTCAGGGTCAGCGAGAGCGCTTCGCCCACCGCCTCCGGCTCGGCCTCCAGCACCCGGATGCAAAGCCCGATCGCGTAGCCGCCCCAAAGCCCGCCCCCGGGGTTGCTCCATTCCGGTCCGGCGAGGCTGGTCCATCGCCCGGGCGCGACGTGGGTGAGGGGAATAGACAGGGCGTGTGTTGAGCTCATGCGTTCACTGTAGCCAGCCGCCCCAAGGTCGCGGAAGAGCAGATGCGTCCAATTGGGCTTGTGCCGCGACCGGCTTTTGCGGATGCAATCGCCGCCCCGACCGCGTCGACAACTAGGCCGCCTACCGCGGCGGCCGGCTCTGTTTGGAACCGGCGCCGCGGAGGCCGGTCAGCCCATCCGGTGCAGGCCGCAGAGCTTGTTGCCGTCGGGATCGCGCAGATAGGCGAGATAGAGCTTGCCCATGCCGCCTTCGCGTACGCCCGGCGGGTCCTCGCAGGTGGTCCCGCCATTGGCGACGCCGGCCGCGTGCCAGGCGTCGGCCTGGGCCGGCGAGCTGCAGGCGAAACCGATGGTGCCCCCATTGGGCGCTGTGGCGGGCTTGCCGTTGATCGGTTCGGACACCGAAAAGACCCCGGTCGGAGTCATGTAGAAGATCCGGTGGCCATCGACCCTGGCGGGCGGAACATCGAGCGTGCCAAGCAGCGCGTCATAGAACGTCTTGGCTTTGTCCAAGTCGTTGGTTCCGATCATGATATGCGAAAACATCCTGCTGTTCCTTCCATTCCTGCGACTCAAGCAGAGCTTCCGTCCGGCTGTCGGCGCGCGACGGTAATCCCCCACACCCCCCGCACATGCGGGAAGATCGGCTCGATGACAATCCTGGGCGCCGGACAACTTCACACCCTAGCCTGGTCGCCCGCGTCCGCGCGCTCGCGCCAGATAGGTCAGGCCGATGGCGATGCCGGCGGCGCCGCAGGCCATAAAGGCGGTGCGGTAGGAGGTCGCCTGGGCCAAGGGCCCGAAGACCAAGTAGAGGCCGGTGACGCCGATCTCGCCGGCGAAACCCTTGACCGAGCCGATGGTGGCGCGGCGATCGGAGGGGATGGCCTGCTGCAGCCGGCCCTCGAACACCACGTCGATCATCTTCAAAAGGCCGCTGTAGAGGGCGAGCAGGATCATGGCCGGGGGCGAGAAGAGGCCGGCGGCGACCGCCAGCATCGCTCCGCCCAGGGTGAAGAGGCCGTAGATCCGCCGCGTCGCCAGGCGCGAGACCCGGTGGGCGAGCAGGCTGGCCAGCATCTCGGTGGCGCTCTGGACCCCGACGAAGACGGCAATGAGCGGCCGCTGCAGGCCGACCTTGATCCCGAAGATGGGCCAAAACTCCTCCAGCGCCCCGCCAAGCGCCAGCACGATGGCGGAAAAGAGCAGGATGCTCAGCACCGCCGGCTCGCGCAGCGACAGGCTCAGGCCCAGGCGAAGGTGGGTCAGATAGTCGTGCTCGCTGGCCATCCTGGCCTTGTCCGCCGGTGGCAGGCTGAGCGCCGCAGCGACCGCGAAGCTGATCGAGCCCAGGCTGGCGGCCAGTTCCAGCGAATAGCCGTGGCGCGCCACGGCCGCCGCGCCCAGGGCGGCCAGGACCACGCCCGCGGCCTGCACCGCGCGCGCCCGGCCATAGATGCGGGTGTAGTCATAGGCGCTGCCTTGCGCCTTCAACTCGTCATAGAGCAGGGCCTCGAACGTGCCGGAGGTGAAGGCGCTCTTGATGCCCCAGAGCACCAGGCCGGCGAGAAAGCTCCAGAAGTGCGGATAGAGCAGCCAGACCACGAACCCCGCGGCGCGGGCCAGCTGAGCCAGCGCCAATATGTGCCGGCGCGACCAGCGATCGGCGATGACGCCGGAGGGGATCTGCAAGGTGAAGGCGGTCGCCGACCAGGCGATCAGGGCGACCGAGATCTGCACAGGCGTCAGGCCCGCATCCACGAACATCACCGCGTAGAGCGGGACGATCAGAATGAAGGAATCGAAGAACTTGAAAGCATAGAGTCGGGCGAGGAAGCTGGTCATGCGCCACAGGCGTGACAGGCGTTCCAGCCAAAGTAAAATGCGGGTCGAGGCGTCGAGCGGCGACGGAGGGTAGGATGAAGTTCAAGGCCACGATTCAGCTCAACGGCAAGACGGCAACGGGGATCGAAGTTCCCGCCGCGGCGATCGACGCGCTGAACGCCGGCAAACGCCCCGCCGTGGTGGTCAAGGTGAATGCTTATGAATACCGGACCGCGGTTGGCGTCATGGGCGGCCGGACGCTGCTGCCGTTCAGCGCCGAGCACCGCGAAAAGTCCGGGCTCAAGGCCGGCGACGCGGTCACGGTCGAGCTCAGCCTCGACACGGCGCCGCGCGAGGTTATCGTTCCGGAGGATCTGAAGCTGGCCCTTGGAAAGACCGCTGCGGCCGGCGAGGCGTTCGACGTGCTGTCCAACAGCCGGCAGCGCGCGATTCTCACCGACCTGGACGGGGCGAAAACGGCCGAAACGCGCGCGAAGCGGCTCGCACGCGCGGTTGCGAGCCTGTCCGGCGGCTGAGTGGATCGGCGCGGGCGCGAGGTCTTGAACACTGCCACGCAAAACGACAAGGTCAGGATCAAGGCGCCGAAGACCTTGCAGGCATAGAGGCGGGCGCAAAGCATCCTTAACCCTATTCGGTCAGTCTTCGCGTCCGAGCTTGGGGGCTTGAGAACGGTGACTGTGCAGGAGACCGCCGACCGCGCTTCGCCGCGCGCGCCCGCAACCGCGGACAGCGCCAGCGAGGCGTCGCTTCGGCTGTTCGTCGCCTCCAGCCGCAACGTCCGCAACCGCATGATCCACGCGACGGCCATGGGCGTCGGCTCGGCCGTGCTGCTGCCGGGGGTGATGAGCTATGTCTGGTTCGCCGCCGCCGCCATCCTGACCTTCTACGCCGCGGCGGTGGCGCGCGGGGCGGGCGCGACGATCGATCCCAAGGCCCGGGCCTATGCCGGCCGGATCCTGTTTGCGGTCACGCTGCTCAGCGCCTGCGTCTATTCCGCCTGGTTCGTCAGCTTGTGGCGATCGGGCGACGACGCGGCGCGACTCTTCGCCATGGTGATGGTCTTCGTCTCCTTCACCTACATGCTGATGCAGTATTACGCCGTGCCGCGCACCTTCGTGGCGCTGATCTCGCCCTATCTGGTCACCCTGCTGCTGGTCGGCCTCGACATCATTTGGGATCGGACCCGGGCGGGCCATCCGTGGATCGTCGTCGCCATTGTGGCCGGCGGCGTCGGCCTGGCCAACTTTCTGCGCAACGCGCGCAGCCAGCTCGACGGTTCGCGCACCGCCTTGCGCGAGGCTCGCGCCCTGGCGCGCAGCGGCGAACAGGCCGCCGATGCGGCGAACGCGGCCAAGAGCGCCTTTCTGGCCACCATGAGCCACGAGATCCGAACGCCGCTGAACGGGGTGCTCGGCATGGCCCAGGCCATGCGCGCCGACGAGCTGACGCCCGTGCAACAAGAACGCATCGCCATTGTGCAGCAGTCGGGCGAGACGCTGCTGGCCATCCTGAACGATATTCTCGACCTCTCGAAGATCGAGGCCGGTCGGCTAACGCTGGAATCGGTCCCGTTCGACCTTGAGGAGATCGTGCGCGGCTCGCACGCGGTGTTCGCGGCGATCGCCGAGGAGCGCGGCCTGGTCTTTCGCCTGGACCTCGAGGCGGGCGCAGGCGGCCTCTACCGGGGCGACCCCACCCGCGTCCGGCAGATCCTGCACAACCTCGCCTCCAATGCGCTCAAGTTCACGGCGGCTGGCGAGGTCTGCGTCAGCCTGTCCGCGCTCGAGCCGGGCGTCCGCATCGCCGTCTCCGACACCGGGGTCGGCATCGCGCCGGAGGTGCTGGAGACCCTGTTCGACAAGTTCGTCCAGGCCGACGTCTCGACAACACGACGCTATGGCGGCACCGGGCTTGGCCTCTCCATCTGCCGAGAGCTGGCGCAGATGATGGGCGGCTCGGTCCGCGCCGAAAGCCGCTTAGGCTGTGGCTCGACCTTCATCGTCGAGCTGCCCCTGGTGCGGCTGGGCGAGGTCGAGCGTGCGCCGGCGACCGAAGCGATGGAAGAGACGAACGCCGACCTGACCGGCTTACGCGTCCTGGCCGCCGAGGACAATCTCACCAACCAGCTGGTGCTCAAGACCCTGCTGGCCCAGGTCGGGATCGAGCCCCTGATGGTCGAGAACGGCCAGCTGGCGTTCGAGGCCTGGGCGGCCGCGCCCTTCGACCTCATCCTGATGGACATGCAGATGCCGGTCATGGACGGCCTGACCGCCACCGGCCTGATCCGCGCGGCGGAGGCCCGCACCGGTCGCGCCCGCACCCGGATCGTGGCCCTGTCCGCCGACGCCCTGGCCCATCAGGTGGCGGCCTATGCCCTGGCCGACATGGACGGCTGCCTGGCCAAGCCGATCGAGGTGCATCGACTGTTCGAGACTCTGCAGGCGGCGATGCAACCCCCTGAGACGGCGAATCCGGGCCGTATGGCCGCGCCGGCAGCCTAGGCGCCGGCCTGATCGGACGGCCGTCCAGGCCTCGGTCACATCGCCGCGCAGGGCTCGAAAATCCCTTCTCCCCCTTGCTTTTCAGCCTTGGACGAGTCGTGATCACGAGCGCCGACGCGGAAGACCGTGCGGACCTATGGGCCCTGGGAGACGCCGTTTGACTTCAGATGCGCCGAAGGCCGCCGCGCGGCGGCTGGGCCTGCCGACCATCCTGACCTTCTCGGCCGTCACCCTGCCGATGAGTTCGCTGGGCATCGCCCTGGCCATCTTCCTGCCGCGCTATTTCGCCAGCCATCTGGGCGTCAGCCTGACCGCGGTGGGCTTCGCCTTCTTCGCTGTGCGGCTCATCGACGTGCCGGTCGATCCGGTGCTCGGGCTGATGATGGACCGCACCCGGACCTTCCTTGGCCGCTATCGGCTGTGGCTGCTCATCGGCGCGCCGATCCTGATGCTGGCGGTCTATCAGCTGTTCATGGCGCCGATGGGCATATCGCGGGGCTATCTGATCGTCTGGCTACTGTGCATGTATCTCGGCACGTCGATCATCGGGCTATCCCACACAGCCTGGGCCTCGACCTTGGCCGCCGCCTATCACGAGCGCTCGCGCCTGTTCGGGGTTATCACCATGGTCAGCGTCGTCGCATCGGTGGCGGTGCTGGGCATCCCGACGCTCGCCAAGCACTATCATCTGGGCGACCCGGACGGGGTCCAGACCATGGGCTGGCTCACGATCTGCCTGATCCCCATCGGCATAGGCCTGGTGGCGTGGCGCATCCCCGAGCACGTCGCCGTCGATGTCCACACCACCCAGCAGTTCGCCTTCAGCGACTATTTGGGGCTGATCAGAAAGCCGGCCATGATCCGCCTGATCCTGGCCCAGGTCTGCCTGACGCTCAGTCCAGGCTGGATGAGCGCGCTCTACCTCTTCTTCTTCAAGGACGTGCTCGGCTTCACCATCGCCACGGCCTCGGCCCTGCTCGGCGTCTACGTCCTGGCCGGGGTGGCCGGGGCGCCGATCACCACCTGGGTCTCGTCCAAGATCGGCAAGCACCGCACGCTGATGTTGACCACCTCGGCCTATTCGATCGGCCTGTGCGCGGTCATCGTCATACCCAAGGACGGCAACCTGCTCGCCGCCATTCCGGTGATGCTCTGGTGCGGCGGCATGGCCTCGGGCTTCAACCTTTTGATCCAGTCCATGACCGCCGACGTGGGCGACGAGGTGAGGCTCGAGCAGGGTAAGCAGCGAATGAGCCTGATCTATTCGCTAACCAGCCTGGCGGCGAAGATCGCCGGAGCGTTTGCGATAATCCTGACCTACTGGGTTTTGGCCAAGGTCGGCTACAACGCAAAGGACGGCGCGCACAATACTGCCCATGCCGTCCTGGGCCTGGAACTTGCCTATGTGATCGGGCCGATCTTCTTCGCCATGCTGGGCGGCGCCTGTTTCATCGGCTGGAAGCTGGACGCGGTGCGCCACGGCGAGATACGCGAGCAGCTCGACGCCAGAGACGCCCAGTTCAACGAGGCGCCGATCATCGAGAGCCTGACTGGCCAGCCGGCCATCCCGGTGCTCGCCACGGAAACGGACTAGAGCATGTTAGGCGAAAGTGTGGGCGGTTTCGCCGCTCGAACATGCTCTAAACTTATGATTCTAGACCCTTTTTATCTGGTTCAGATGGGTCCATCTGAGCCAGAAAGGGTCTAGGGGGCTGAGAGCCGCCGCTCGATGACCGCCAGTCTCGCCGAACGCCTGGGCTATGGCGCCGATGAGCGCCTGTTGATCGTCAATTGCGACGACCTGGGCTCCAGCCACGCCGCCAACACGGCGATCGAGGAGTCCATCCGCCGCGGCTTCGCCACCAGCGCCACCCTGATGGTTCCCTGTCCCTGGGCGTTCGAGGCGGCGCGGGGCCTCGCCGATCTCGACATCGGCGTGCACCTGACGCTGACGGCCGAATATCCCGGCTACCGCTGGCGCTCGCTCACCGGCGCCGCCTCGCTACACGACGCCGACGGCTTCATGCCGGCGACCGCCGAGGCGGTGTTCGCCAACGCCGATCTTGCCGAGGTCCGCGCCGAATGCCGCGCCCAGATCGACCAGGCCCTGGCCTGGGGCGTCGACGTCACCCACCTGGATTCGCACATGGGTACGGTGCAGACCGAGGCCCGGTTCTACGACGTCTACGCCGAGCTGGCCGCCGAGTACCGCCTGCCGCTGCGCATGGCCGGCGCCAGCGCGGAAAGGGTCCTGGGCTTCGAGTTCCGCCGCCCGGCCGCCGAGCGTGGGCTGGTCTTTCCCGACCACTTCCTGTCGCCGCGGTGGGGGTTTCCGACCCGGCAGGTGCTGATGGACAGCCTGCGGCGCCTGCGGCCAGGCGTGACCGAGGTCTTGCTTCATCCGGTCGTCGATGGGCCGGAGCTGCGCGCCTATGACAAGGCCGCTCCTGAGATCCGCGCCGGCGACTACGCCAACCTGCTGGACGATGAGTTACGGGCTCTCCTAGAAGACGCCGGCGTGCGCCTGATCAGCTTCCGGCCGCTCCGCGATCTGCAAAGAGGCCTTGTCCATGCATGAGTTGCTCAGTCTCGACCAGCGGGTGCGTCGCGCGCGCCGGCGGCTTGGCGAGATCGCCATCTGGCGGGTGCGTGAGACCAAGGAGATCGGCGGCTGGAGTTTCGACGCCAAGCCGATCGGCCTTGGCCAGGCTTGGCCGGACAGGCTCGGAGTCCACGAGCTGATCAGCGGCCCGTTCGAGGTCCCGGCCGGCTGGCCGCTGAAAGAGGCGAAGCTCGCGCTGGATGTCGGCGGCGAGAGCCTGCTCACCATCGTCTATGACCAGGGCGGCTGGCTGCAGCTCGGCCTGGACGTCAACCACAATGAGTTTCCGCTCGATGCGCGCCGCGGCCGGCTTGAGGTCGAGGCGGTGGCCCGCGCGCCGTTCGGTCAGGTGATCGAGGACCCGCGCCTGCGCCGCGCCGAACTGCGCTGGGTGGAGACCGGGCTGATCGACCTGGCCCAGACCATCGACTTGGCCATCGGCCTGGCGGCCGGCCTGGGCCAGCACGAGCTTTCGCCGCTCGTGCTGGAGCTGGTCGAGAACGCCATGGCGCGGCTTGACCTGCCGACGCGGACCGAGGACGTGGTTGGGCGCGAGAGCCCCTTCGCGCGCGGCTATGGCGGTCGCGAGCTGGAGCCCAAGGCCTGGCCGATCACCGCCCTGAGCGCCGACGCTCGCGCCTCGGTGACGGAGGCCCTGACCTGGCTGCAAGGCGAGCTCCGGGCGCTGAAGACGCAGTTCCCGCCGCACGGGGCGGTGGCCTATGTCGGCCACGCCCACCTGGACACCGCCTGGCTGTGGCCGATCGAGGAGACGCGGCGCAAGGCGCGTCGCACCTTCTCCACCGCCGTCGATCTCCTGAAGCGCAACCCGGACTTCCGCTTCGCCCAGTCCTTCGCCGAATACTACCGCTACCTGGAGGACGACGACCCGGACCTGCTCGACCTGGTCAAGGCCCAGGTCAAGGCCGGTGGCTGGGCGCCCACCGGCGGCCTGTGGGTCGAGCCGGACATCAACATGCCCTCGGGCGAGTCCCTCGTGCGCCAGGCCATGTACGGCCAGCTCTATTTCGAACGCACCTTCGGGGTGCGGCACAGCACGGGCTGGCTGCCGGACACCTTCGGTTTTTCGCCCGCCCTGCCGCAGATCCTGAAAGGCGCTGGCCTGACCAGCCTCTTCACCATCAAGCTCGGCTGGTCGGAGACCAATCCATTTCCCCACACCCGCTTCTGGTGGGAGGGCATCGACGGCTCAAAGGTGCTGGTTCAGCAGTTCAATCGGCCGGAAGACACCTACAACGGCCAGGTCAATCCGGCATCGCTGCTGCGCGCCTGGCGCAACCACACCGACCGGCGCTTCGCCAGCGAGGTGTTGCAGCCCATCGGCTATGGCGACGGCGGCGGCGGCGTCACCGCCGAGATGGTCGCGGCGCAAAAGGTGCTGGCCGACTTCCCGCTGCTGCCCGCGACCCGCTTCGCCACGCCGGAAGCCTATTTCGAGACGGCACATGCCGAGGCGGAAACCGCGCCCTTCGCCACCTGGGTTGGCGAGCTCTATCTCGAATATCATCGCGGCGTCCTGACCAGTCAGGGCCGCACCAAGCGGCTGCATCGCCAGGCGGAGCGCGGCCTGGTCGCGGCCGAGGCCTTGGCCGGCATGGCGGCCCTTCTGGGCGGAGAACAGCCGGCCTCGCTGGAGGACCGCTGGCGCACCCTGATGGTCAACCAGTTCCACGACATCCTGCCCGGATCGAGCATCACCGAGGTCTATGTCCGCACCGAGCGCGAGCTGGCCGAGGTGGTCGCCGCCGCCGACGCCGCCAGCGACACGGCCATGGACGACATCGCCGACCGGCTGGCCGGCCCGGGCGAGGACGGCCTCTTGGTCGTCAATCCCGACCTGAACGAACGCCCGGTGCGGCTGCAGAGCGCCACCCCCATTCCCGGCGGCCAAGCGGCGGAGGAGGGTTTCGTGCTGGCCTCCAGCGCCCGCGTTCCCGGGCTCGGCGCGCTCACCGGCCACGTCCCGCGCGAAGCCTCGGTGAAGGTTGATGGCCGTGTGCTGGAGAACCGCTTCTTGCGGGTGGAATTTGCCGACGACGGAAGCTTAAGCCGCGTCTATGACAAGAAGGCCGAGCGCGAGGTGCTGGATGGGCGCGGCAACCAGATCTGGGCCTATCGCGACCAGCCGCGCGACTATGACGCCTGGGACGTCGAAGAGGACTACCAGCGGGCCGGCGAGGAGATCACCGCAGACTCGATCGAGATCGTTGAGGCTGGCGGCCAGCGCGGAGCCCTACGCATCACCCGCACGCACAAGGCCTCGACCATCGTCCAGTCGGTGCGGCTGTGGGCCAATTCGCCCCGGGTCGACTTCCACACCCGCTTCGACTGGCACGATCGGCGCATCCTGGTGAAGGCGCGTTTCCCGCTCGCCATCCGCGCCGATCAGGCGACCTTCGAGTGCGCCTTCGGGGTGCATCATCGCCCGACCCACGCCAATACCAGCTGGGACGCGGCCAAGTTCGAGGTGGCGGCGCACCGCTTTGTCGACCTGTCGGAGCCCGGCTACGGCGCGGCCCTGCTCAATGACGGCCGCTATGGCTGTCACGCACGGGGCAATGAACTGGGTCTCAGCCTGCTGCGCTCGCCCATCCTGCCCGACAAGCTGGCCGACGAGGGCGTTCAGAACCTGACCTATTCGCTGCTGCCGCACGCGGGCGACTGGATCGCCGGCGACGTTCTGGCCGAAGCCGAGGATCTGAACCGCCCGCTGTTCCACCGCCCGATCCGGGCCAGGGACGCCGAGCACCGGTTCCTCAAGGTCGCCGGGACGGACGTGGCCCTGGGCGCGCTGAAGCCCGCCGAGGACGGCGACGGCCTGATCCTGCGCGTCTACGAGTCCGCCGGCGCCCGCGGCCAGGTGGAGATCACCCCTCCGGTGGGGTGGCGAGTCTCCGGCCCGGTCGATCTGCTGGAAGACGGCATCGAGAGGACAGAGCCCGGCATCGGCCCGTTCGAAATCCGCTGCTGGCGTGTGACCCGGCAATAGGAACGGCGAATGAAGCACGGTGGGCCGACG
>CALAEG010000363.1 GCA_937890965.1 uncultured Caulobacteraceae bacterium
CGCCTAGACCCATCCGCCATGAGCTCTCCCACATCCATGTCTATATTCTCATCTGGATCGTGCTGATCACTCTGGCCCTGCACGTGGCCGGGGCCCTGAAGCACCAGTTCGACGGCCGTCCGGTGCTGTGGCGAATGATGCCTGGCAAACCCCGTCCGGATTCGATCGGGCGTTGAAGGGGCGACGGAAGATACGAGCCATGATGGGAAGCCGCCATGCCAACGGTTAAATACCGCATCCACAGACAGCGCCCGCCACCCCAGCCCGTCCAGCTTTCCATCCCTGGCTGGGGCGGCGATCAGCAGCCGCGCGCCGATGGAAGCCACGAACAACCCTGGCATTGCACGCCGTTCTCGGAGAGTGCGCGCTACGGCGTTGAGGTGCTCTATCCATTCGACGAGGAGCTGCGTGTAACCAAGGTTCGGGGCCGGATCCGGCTTGACGCGGACTGGGGCGAGCCGTCGGACCCCGACATGATGTGGCCGCCATTCCGGTCCTTCGGCGCGGACTACTATTCGTACCAGATTGCGCTGGACCTCGAGGTCCCGGCCGGCTGGGCGATCCGCACCGAGCCGCATCCGCGCTATTTCACGGACGCCACCAACACCACGCCGCTCGCGGTGCCGGCGCTGATCCGCAGCGAGTGGTGGCCGATGATGTTCTTCTGCATCTTCAAGGCGCCGCCAAAAGGCGTGACCCACATCTTCCGCAAGGGCGAGCCGTTCATGAGCATCATCGTCCTGCCGGCCGAGCCCAACCTCGACCTGCTGCCGATGACGGAAGAAGAGGAGGCCGAGCGGGAGATGCGCGCACGGCGGCTGGCCGCGAGCCGCGACCAGTTGGCGGGAGGAACACGCTGGCTCTCGACCACCAATACCGTTTTCGACGGCTCCTACCGCAACATGTTTCGCGCCGCGAAGACACGCGACCGCGCAGGTTAAGGCCCCGGGGGAGCGCGGGGGTCTCGCGCTCGCCCAGACGGGTCCGCCTCAGTAGTGACTGTGCTGCTGATGATGGTGGTGGTGCGGGCGGGGCCGCAACACCCAGGCGCCGTTGTACCAGGAATAGCCGTTTTGCTGATACCAGCGCCGGTCATGTTGATGATGGTGATAGTGCTGACGCACATATTGCGCATCGATCAACCGGGCCGGCGTCAGATCGGCCTGTGCGTCGGCGGCCTTTAATCGCTCGACCGCGTTGGGAATGGGTTGCAGCAGCTCGGCGTACGAGGCGGCTACGGGGACTGACGTCGCTTGGGGGCCGGTCGGGGCGGCGAAAACCGGTCCCGTGGCCAGGGCCGAGGCGGCGCCGAGCAAGATTGCGGTCTTCCGATCCATAATGCTTTCCATCTAGATTCAGTCTGTGGCCTAACGCCTGGATTCAAACTTCGATCCCCTAACCCCGCGCCTTCACCGGAGCCGCGCCGTCGGCATAGCTTTCGTTGAGATAGACCTCGGCCTCTTGCGCCGACAGGGCCGGCGCATAGCCGTAGCCCTGGCCGTAGTGGCAGCCGATCTCGAGCAGGCGCCGCGCCATCTGGGCGTTCTCGACACCCTCGGCCACCACCTCCAGCGATAGGTCGCGGCCGAGATTGATCACCGAGCGGACGATTTTGTCCGAGCCCTCGTTGGAGGCCATGGTGCGTACGAAGTAGCGGTCGATCTTCAGCGTGTCGAAGGGCAGCCGCGTCAGGTAGGACAGCGACGAAAAGCCGGTGCCGAAGTCGTCCAGAGCCAGGCCCGCGCCGACTTCGCGCAGCTGGCGCAGGATGACGGCGGCGCGCTCGGGATCGCGCATGATGTCGCTCTCGGTGATCTCCAGCTTCAGCGCGCCCTTGGGCAGGCCGGTGTCGGCAAGCAGCGCGCCGACGTCCTCGACCAGGTTGTCGCGATGGATCTCGCCGGTGGAGAGGTTGACGCTGACGCTGATCTCGCCAGCGGCGCGATGGGCGCCGCGCCAGGCGGCCAGCTGATGCGCCGCCGCCTGCATCATGTGTGCGCCGAGTTCGACCAGGAGGCCCATCTCTTCGCAGAGCGGCAGGAACTCCTCGGGCGTCAGGACGCCGCGCCGAGGGTGACGCCAGCGGGCCAGGGCCTCGAAGCCGGCGATAGCGCCGGTGTCCAGCCGCACCACCGGCTGGTAGAAGGGCATAATCTCGCCGCGGCCGATCGCGCCGCGCAGGTCCGATTCCATGGCCAGCCGCGACAGGCCGTCGGTTTCCAGCGCCCGGCCATAGGCCGCCGCGCCGCCGCGGCCGGCGGACTTGGCGGATTCCACCGCTAGCTCGGCGCGGCGCAGCAGTTCGGCCGCGTCAGGCGCATCGGCGCCGCCCTCGGCCGCGACCGCGCCGATGGAGAGGGTCGGAAAGATGTCGAAGCCCGCCACGCGCAGCGGCTGCTCCATCGCCCGGCGCATCATCTCCGCCGGCTCGGCCACGTCGGCGGGGGCCAGCACGGCGAACTCGTCTTCGCCGACCCGGGCCAGCATGACCTGAGGCGGAAAGGCCGCCGCCAGCCGCGAGCCCAAAGCCGCCAGCACCAGGTCGGCGCGCTCGTGGCCCAGCGCCTCGTTCAGGCGGCGCAACCGGTCAAGGTCGGCGACCACCAAGCTGTAGGCGCCGGCGGCCTGCAGCTGTTCGCGGGCGCGGCTGACGAAGCTGCGGCGGTCCAGCAAGCCGGTCAGGGCGTCCTGTTCGGAAGCCGCGAACTTGGTCTCCGGCACGATGACCCCGGCGGCGCGCACCCCGTCTTCCAGCCAGACACCGCGCCAGATGCAGGCGTCTCCGCCGCGCATGCGTACGCGCGCGCCGATCTCGACGCCGGGCGCTTGGATTCTGAGAATTTCTTCAACCAGGGCGCGGTCCTGCGGCATGGAGAGCGCGCGCACCGCGGCCGACGAGCATTCCGGGGCCAATGGCGACAGGCCCAGCCGCCGCGCGGCGCCGGTCAGGCGCAGGCGATCGGCGGTGGGATCCCAGCTCCACAGCGCCACGTCCGCGGCGCCCAGAGCCTCCAGGGTCACCGTTGCGTCCCAGATGAACCGATCGTGCGCGCGTAGCGCCATACCCAACCCGCTGACGCGGGCTCAAACCCGCGCCTCAATTGTCCGGTCGCTTCTTTCCAGCGGCCGCCCCCGCCACCAGCCCGAACAGAAGATGATCTCGCCAATCGCCGTTAATTTTCAGATAAGCCTGGGCGCGGCCCTCAAGCTCGAAACCGGCCTTGAGCAAGAGACTGCGCGAGGCGTCGTTCTCCGGAATGCACGCCGCCTCCAGCCGGTGCAGGCCCAACCGACCCAGCGCAAACCCCGAAATCGCCCGCACGGCGGCGAGCGTATAGCCGCGCCGCACATGCTGTTCGCCGGCCCAATAACCGATCTGGCCCATCTGGGCGACGCCGCGGCGAATATTGGAAAGGGTGATGCCGCCGACCAGCTCGTTGTCCTCGCGGCGGAAGACCAGGAAGGCGTAGCCGTAGCCCAGGTCCATGTCGCGCTGATAGGCGGCCAGGCGGCGGCGATAGGCGGCGCGCGACAGGTCGTCGGCCGGCCAGGTCGGCTCCCAGGGTTGCAGGAAGGCGCGGCTGCGGCGGCGCAGCTCCGACCAGGCGGCGTAGTCGGAGACGCGCGGCGGGCGCAGGGTGACACCCTCGCCATCGACGCGAAGGCCGACATCCGGCGCCATCCAATCCAAGAGAGCCATCGAGGGGGTCCTTGAGCGGTGGCGACCCTAATGTGGCGATTTAGCGCTGTGAAGCCCGCTTCGGTTGCGCAAACCTAACCGAACAGCGCTGTCTGGAAGGCCTCGACAGCCGACATGGCCTTGGCGGGACCGAGCACGGCGCAGGCGCTGTGGCCGGCCTCGACGGCGCGGGCGCCCACCTTGGCGAGGTCGGCGGGCCCAACCGCCTCGATGGCGGCGGCGGTTTCGGCGGAGGCGATCAGGCGGTCGAAGATGAGCAGCTGGCCGGCCGCCGTCTCGGCGCGGGCCAGCGCGGATTCCCTGGCCATGAACAACGAGGCCTTGAACTGGGCCTTGGCGCGGGAGAGTTCGGCCTCGTCCACCTTGGCGATCAGGGCCAGCATCTGTTCGGCGGCGACCCGCGCGGCCTGGCCGGCGTCGGCGGCGTCGGTGCCGGCATAGATGCCCAGCACGCCGGTATCGGCGTGGGCGTCGACATAGGCGTCGATGGCGTAGGCCAGGCCCAGCCGCTCGCGCACCTCCTGAAACAGCCGCGAGGACATTCCGCCGCCGAGGATCTCGGCGAACAGGCGAAGGGCGAAATAGTCCGGGTCGCGCAGGCCGAGCGCCGGCAGCAGCATGACCAGGTGCGCCTGCTCCAGCCGCTTGGACCTGGCCGAGACCCCGCCCACGAAGCGCGGCGGGGCCGGGGCGTGCGGGGTCGCGGCCTCGGCGGCTGTGGAAAACCATTGCTCGGCCAGCGCCAGGACCTCGGCCTCGTCCACCGCGCCGGAGGCGGCGATGACGATGCGGTCGGGCGCATAGAGGCCGGCGTGGAAGGCCGCCAGATCGCCGGCGCGCGCCTTGGCGACGCTGGCCTTGGAGCCCAGGATCGGACGGCCGAGCGGCTGGCCATCGAAGGCCTTTTCCTGGGCCAGTTCGAAGACCAGGTCGTCGGGAATGTCAGCGGCCTCGGCGATCTCCTGGGCGATGACCCGCTTTTCCTTGGCCAGGTCGCCGGCGTCCAGGCGCGGCCGGAAGATCAGGTCCGACACCACCGCCATGGCCAGCGGCAGGCCGCCCTTGAGCGCGCGGACCTGGAAGCTGGTGCGATCGTGGCCGGTGGCGGCGTTGAGCTGGCCGCCCTCGGCCTCGATGGCCTCGACGATCTGACGCGATGTCCGCTCGCCGGCGGCCCTAAACACCATGTGCTCGAGCAGATGCGCCCAGCCGGACTGGTCCGGGCTCTCATAGCGTGCGCCGCGCCCGACCGTCACCGAGAGCGCCAGGGTCTCCAGCCCCGGCATCGGGTCGCAGACGATTCGGACGCCGTTGGACAGGGTGTGGATGGCGGGCGTTTCGATCGGCTCAGGCCCCCGCGAAGTCGCGGACATAGGCCTTGATCGTCGCAAGGTCGGCGGGCAGGCGATCGATGCGCTCCGGCTTTTTGACCAGGCCTCGCACCGAGTTCGGCAAGGTGACATCGACACCGGCGGCGGCGCGCACGGCTTCCGGGAACTTGGCCGGGTGCGCGGTCGACAGGACCACCAGCGGCGTCTGCCGCCGCTTCGACCCGATCCGCGAGGCCGCCGCCACGGCCACCGCCGTGTGCGGATCGATCAGCTCGCCGCTCTCGTGGAAGGTCGAGACCATGGTCTTGGCCGTCTCCGCCTCGCTGACGCCGACGCCGACGAAAAGCTCGCGGATCGAGCCAAGCGCCTTGGGCGGGATCTCGATGACGCCGGACTCGGCGAAGGCCCGCATGGCGCGCGAGGTCTCAAGCCCCTCGCGCTCGACGGCCTCGAAATAGAGCCGCTCGAAATTGGACGAGACCTGGATGTCCATGGCCGGGCTCTGGGTCTGGGCCACGGGACCGCGCGCATAGCGGCCGGTCTCGATGGCGCGCGCGACGATGTCGTTGGAGTTGGTGGCGACGATGATCCGCTCGATCGGCAGGCCCATGCGCTGGGCCGCGAAGCCCGCGAAGGCGTCGCCGAAATTTCCGGTCGGCACGGCGAACGACACCGGACGTTGCGGCGCGCCCAGGGCCACGGCGGCGGTGAAATAATAGACCGTCTGGGCGGCGATCCTGGCCCAGTTGATCGAATTGACCGCGGCCAGGTTGACCGCCTGCGGAAAGCCCTGCGCCTGGAACAGGGATTTCAGGATCGCCTGGCAGTCGTCGAAGGTCCCGTCCACGGCGACGCAGCGGACATTGTCGCGCGCCGAGGTGGTCATGAACCGCCGCTGCACCTCGCTGATCTTGCCATCCGGGAAGAGCACCACCAGCCGCACCGACTTCAAGCCCCCCAGGGCCTCCACCGCCGCGCCGCCGGTGTCGCCGGAGGTGGCGCAGACGACAGTCAGGGTCTGGCCCTTGGCGGTCAGGGCGTGCTCGTAGAGCCGCGCCAGCAGCTGCATGGCCACATCCTTGAACGCCAGGGTGGGCCCATGGAACAGTTCAAGCAGCCAGGTGCTCGGCGACAGCTGCCGGAGCGGCGTCACCGCCGAACGGGTGAAGCCGGCATAGGCCTCGTTGGCCATCTCCAGCAGATCGACGTGGGGAATCGCGTCGCCGGCGAAGCGGGCCAGGATGGCGGCGCAGACCTCGGGGTAGGGCCGGCCGGCGAAATCGGCGATCTCGTCCTGGGTCAGGAGCGGCCAGACCTCGGGCACATAGAGGCCGCCGTCGGGCGCCAGGCCCGCCAGCACGGCGTCCAGGAAGCCGATGGCCGGCGCCTCGCCCCGGGTCGAAATATAGCGCATCTAACGCGGCCTCTTTCGCCAAAGGCTGGCGGCGTAGACGCCCGCCAGGGCCAGGGCAAGGCCGAACCAGGTGATGGCGTATTGCAAATGGTTGTTGGGGATGTCGCTCGGCAAGGGCGCGATCACCGGTCCGCCCGGCGGCGGCGCGGGTTGTTCCAGCATCAGATAGGTGGGCGCGGGCTTCGATACGCCCAGGGCCTGGGCCATGGCGGCGATGTCGCGGCCATACCAGAGGTTCTGCGCCGGATCGTTCCTGGGCGTGACGAAATTGCGGGTGTCGCCCCGGCGCAGGATGCCGACAATGGGCGTCGAAATCGTCTGGCCGGCGGTGAGCTTCAGCCGCTGGTCGAGGAAGCCGCGGTCGACCAGGATCGCGCCATACGACCCGCCGGTCAGCGGACAAGCGGCGATGATGCGCCAACCGGCATAGCCATCCTTCACCGAATAGAGCCTGAGATAGGGCGCGGTCTCGATGTCGGGACAGGTCGCCCGCACCCGCACATAGTCGATGTCGGGGTCGTTCGCGGCCCGGCGCAGCACCCCGTCGAGCGGCTGCGGCGGCGCCGACTGCAGCGCCGCGATGCGGGCCAGCAGGCCCTCTTTCCAGTGCAGCCGCTGGACCTGCCAGATCCCGAGGCCGATCAGGATGACGATGCCGATCGCCGTGGCCAGGGCGGGAATGACCGCGAACCGGCGGCCGGCCGCCTCAGACGTCGCCATGACCGGCTTCGGAGGCCTTGTGATGGAACTGCATGGCCAGCATCACGCCCTTGAACGGGCGAAGCAGCACCGCCGTCAGCAGGGCCGCCAGCGGCAGCCAGAGGATCAGGTGAACCCAGACCGGCGGATGGAAGGCGATCTCGGTGAACAGGGCCGAGAAACAGACGATGACGCCGACGACCAGCACGATGAAGACCGCCGGTCCGTCGCCGGAATCGGCCGCGGCCAGGTCGAGCCCGCAGGCTTCGCAGCGGCTGCTGACCCTTAGATATCCGTCGAACAATGCGCCTTCGCCGCAGGCCGGGCAGCGGCAGGTAAGCCCCGCGACAACGGGGTTCACCGACCGCCCCGGCTGGGTCAATGCAGACTCGGCAGGATGACGTAGACGAAGGAGAAGAGGAACAGCCAGACCACGTCGACGAAGTGCCAGTACCAGGCCGCGGCCTCGAAGCCGAAATGCTGCTTCGGACTGAACCCGCCGGCCATCAGCCGGCCAAGGCACACGGCCAGGAAGATGGTGCCGACGATGACGTGGAAGCCGTGGAAGCCCGTCGACATGAAGAAGGCCGAACCGTAGAGGCCCGAATTGGGCGACTTGGGCGAGAAGAACAGCCCCTCCATCAGGATGTGCCGGTACTCATAGGCCTGGATCGAGGTGAACAGCAGGCCGAGCAGGATGGTGAGCAAAAGCCCGATCTTGGCGCTGCGCCGGTCGCCGACCTGCAGGGCGTGGTGGGCCCAGGTCACCGTGGTGCCGGAGAGCAGCAGGGTCAGCGTATTGACCAGCGGCAGGTGGAAGGGCGACAGCACCTGAACGCCCATCGGCGGCCAGACCGCCCAGGCCGCCCGCACCTCGTCGATCGACGACAGGGTCCTGTGGTGATGGAACAGCGCCATCTCGAAGAAGACCCAGAACCAGGCGACGAAGAACATCACTTCCGAGGCGATGAACAGGATCATGCCGTAGCGCAGGCCGATGGAGACCACCGGCGTGTGATCGCCTTCGTTGGCCTCCTTCACCACGTCGCTCCACCAGCCGATCATGGTGTAGATCACCCCGGCGAAACCCAGGGCGAACACCCACCAGGTGTGCTTCGGCAGGCCGAACAGGCCCTTCATGTAGATGACCAGGCCCATGGCCAGGACCACCGCGGCGATAGAGCCGATCAGTGGCCAGGGGCTGGGTTTGACCAGGTGGAAGTCGTGCTTGACGGCGACGTCGGCCATGTCGGTTCTTCAGTCCTCGAACGGGGTTATCAAGCGTGTCGCGAAGGGTTCATCGATTCCAAGGCTATAGCCTCGCCTGCCCGCTTCCGCCAAGGGGTTGCGTCGGTTTCGGGGCCGGGAAGAAGGTGTAGGACAAAACAATGTCGGTGAAGCCCTTGGTGTCGGGGTCCGAGGCGAAGCCCGGGTCGATGAAATAGAGCACCGGGAACTTCACCGTCGTGTGCGCCGGGATGGTCTGGTCGTTGAAACAGAAGCACTGCAGCTTGCGCATATAGGCCCCGGCCTGGTCGGGCGAGACGTTGTACGAAGCGCGGCCGGTCAGGGCCTGGTCCGAGCGGTTGGTGACGGTGAAGAAGGCCAGCCCCGTTTCGCCGACGCGCAGGGTCTGGCGCGGCTCGGCGGCCTGGAAGTCCCAAGGCAGGGTCCGGACATTGGTGTCGAAGCTGACCGTGACGCGCTGGTTCAGGATGGTGGTCGGCGCGTGTTTGGCGCGCGGGATCGCCCCGGCGAAGCCGGTGGCCTGGCAGAAGGCGCGATAGAGCGGCACGGCGGCGAAGGCCGCCCCGGTCATGACCACGAAGACCGAGAGGCAGGCGACGACGATCCGCGCATTGCGGCGCGGGCGTGGACTAGAACCCGACATCCGCCACATGACCCTTCATCCGCGCGATGGTGACGATGAAGACCAGGATGACGAAGACCCCCAGCGCCACGGCGATGGCGATGCTGCGCCGTCGCCTGGCCTTGGCCGTGGCGGCGGTGTCCGTTGAGACGGCGTCCGGGGGGCCGAGCTCGCTCATCCGACCAGCGGGGGAAGGCCGGCGAACCGCTCGGCGAGCAGGCCCGCGAACAGGCAGAAGAGATAGAGGATGGAAAAGGCGAACAGGTTGCGCGCGTCCTTGGCGTTGGCCTTGACGTCATAGAGGCCGCTGGCGCCGGCCGGGATGTCGCCCGCCTTGCTGGCCGCCAGCCTGAAGGCCAGGGCGATGAAGACCGCGCCGCCGACCCCGGCCAGGATCAGATAGAGCAGGCCCCCAAGTCCGGTCAGGGCCGGGACCAGGGCCAGGGCGGCGATGACCAGGCTGTAGGCCAGGATGGCGCGTCTGGTCGCCGCCGCGCCCTTGACCACCGGCAGCATGGGCACGCCAGCCTTGGCGTAGTCCTCCTGGGTATAGAGCGACAGGGCCCAGAAGTGCGGCGGGGTCCAGAAGAAGATGATGGCGCACAGCAGCCAGGCGTTCAGCGGCGTGGTCCCCGACGCCGCCGCCCAGCC
>CALAEG010000364.1 GCA_937890965.1 uncultured Caulobacteraceae bacterium
ATCCCGAGGCGGTCCTGAAGAGCTTCGTCGACCGCCAGCCCATGGGACGGCTGGGTGCGCCGGACGAGGTGGCGTCGCTGGCCGTCTATCTGGCTTCGGACGAGAGCAGCTTCACCACCGGCGCCGTGCATGTAATCGACGGCGGCTGGACCGCCTGAGCCCTAGCAGCCTTGGTTGACGGTGTTGCGGTGGATCCTGGCCGAGCCATCGCCGGCCAGATCCTCGCGGGTGGCGGCCAGGCTTAGCGGCCCTCTCAGCGTTGCATTGACCTTGGCCATGCCCGCGGCCGCCGCGCCGGGCCGGGGGCCGAACAGGTAGCGCAGCGAGATGCGCTCGTGGTCGGCGGCGTCCGGCTGGGTGCCGTGCAGGGTGCAGGCGTGCCACATGGCGACGTGGCCGGCCTCGCCGGTCAGCACATGCTGGCGCACGCGGGTCTCGCCGGCGCGTCCGTCGCGATAGCGCCAGCGGTCGCCGCCATCCTGGGCCAGGTCGTGCGGAAAGACCGTCGCGCCGAGCCGATGGCTGCCCTCGAGCAGGAAGAGCGGCGCATCGGCCGGCCCGACCGGGTGCAGATAGACATAGAGGGTGACGAAGTCGGCATCCCGGTCCTTGAAGTCGATCAGGTCCTGGTGGAAATCGATGCCGTAGAAATAGGTGATGTCCCGGTAGTCCGGCTTCACCCAGGCGCCCAGATTATTGACCGGATTGCCGGCGATGCGCGTCTTCAGCCAGACCGGCACCGCGCTGGCCGGCACGCCGCAGACCGCCTTTTTGTTGATGATCTGGTAGTCGGCGCCCAGCAACTCGCCGAGCGCGCGGGTCACCCGCGGGTCGCGCTCGACGAATCCGAGCCGGTCTTCGAAGCGCTCGAGCAGGTTGCGGCCCGGCCGCGGATTGACCCCGACATATCGCGGATCGGCGTCGAACTCGGCTTCGGTCTGGAAAAGCCGTCCGTCAAAGGGCCGCGTGGCGCGGATCGCCTGCAAAAGCTCTCCGGCGGCGGTCGCATCGAGCGGCTCTGGGAAAATGTGCCGGCCGGCCTCGATGAAGTCCTCAACCACGAGGCTGTCGTTCAGGGGCGGTTTCAGGGCCAGGCTCATCCGGCCATTTTGCCCGTGTCGGTTAACGCCGTGTGAAGTCGAACGACGCCCGGCTCGGGAAAAAGATGCTCCATCGCCCTGCGTAACCCCGCTTTTCGCAGCGTCGCCCAACGGCCACACCCCACCCAAAACGGGCGCCCAGCGGAGCCAAAGCCAAGCCAGTGGCATGGTTTTGGCCTGGGTAACCACAAACCGATCCCGCTGTGGGACATCTAAGATATTGAACTTAAGAGGCTAAGATGGCGGCGACCCGCTTTTCGACTTCCCGATCCCCCGACCTGGTCTCGCTCGCCGAGCGGATGGAGCGGGTGCGCAACGACGCCAATCGCGTGGCTTTCGAACACACCAGCGCGCTTCTGCGCACCTTCGAGGACGCGGCCACCCTGGCCAGCGAAGTGGCCGGCGGCGGCGAGGCCTATCATGTCGGCGTGCGTGAACTCGCCCGCCGGGCCCATATCGACCTGACCGCTTCGGTGCTGAACCTGCGCTCCATCGTCGGTCGTGCGCTTTAAGGCGTCCCGAAGACCCCGGTCAGGCCGAGCAGGGCGGCGGCGGCGAGGCACCAGAGCGGGTTGAGCTTGGTGAAATAGACGATGGCCGCAGTGACCGCGGTCACCAGGCCCAGCCGCCAGCTCGAATCCGCCGCGCGCACCAGCACATAGGCGCTGGAAAAGACCAGCCCCACCGTCACCGGCGCTATGCCGGCACCGATGGCCGTGCGCCAGGGGTGGTCGTGATGACGATCCCAGGCCTTCACAGCCCAGAAGGTCAAGAGGCAGGACGGCGAGCACATGGCCGCGGTGGCGACCAGGGCGCCCGGAATGCCGGCCGCTTTCCAGCCGACCAGGGTGGAGATGAGGAAGTTTGGCCCCGGCGCCGATTGGGCGATGGCGAACAGGGCCGCGAAGTCCTTGTCGGTCATCCAGTGGTGGATGGCGACCGACTGGCGGTGGATCTCGGGAATGACTGCATTCGCGCCCCCGAACGCCAGCAGCGACAGCAGGCTGAACTGGACCGCCAGCGCCCGCAGGATCGGCCAGGCCAGGCTCACGCGGAGCGCTTCCACATGATGGCGATGCTGAGCGGCGCCAGCACCAGCAGCACATAGGGCAACGGCAGGCGAAAGACGCCGACCGCGACGAAGCCGCCCAGGATGAAGGGCGCGGCGGTCAGCGCCCGGCGCTTCAGTAGCGGCTCGGCCATCCGCGCCGCGGTGGCTGTGACCAGGCCCGCGGCGGCGGCGGCCAGGCCGATGATCGCCCGCTGGACCAGCTGCAGCCCACCAAACTGGCCGTAGAGGACGCCCAGCGTGATGACGATGACCACCGGCGCGCCGACCAGGCCGGCGACGGCCGCCAGCGATCCGCGCCAACCGCAGGCCCGCGCGCCCACGGCGATGGACAGGTTGACGATGTTCGGCCCCGGCAGACTCTGGCAGAGCGACAGGGTTTCGTTGAAATCGTCCGGGGTCAGCCAGGCGCGCCGATCCACCAGCGCCCGGCGCGCGAAAGGCAGGACGCCGCCGAAGCCCTGCAGGGCGATGGCCAGGAAGACCAGGAAGATCGTGCGCGGCCGCGCCGCCGCCAACTCATCGGTTACGTGCAGGGAAGCTCTCGCTCAGCAAGGGTGGGTAGCGCTGCGCCTAGTGGCACGATTCAAGGCTTGGCGGCCAGCACGTCCGGGTTGGCGACGCGGATCGGGGCGCCGGCGGCGAAGGCCGCGATCGCCTCGGGCATGTCGCCCCAGAAGGCGCGCAGGGTCTCGCGGGTATTGTAGCCGAGGTGCGGGGTCAGCGTGACCTGGTCCATGGCGCGGAACGGGTGATCGCGCGGCAGCGGCTCGACATCGAACACGTCCAGCCCCGCGCCGGCGATGCGGCGCTCGCGGAGCGCCGCGATCAGGGCGGCCTCGTCGACGATCGGCCCGCGCGAGGTGTTGATCAGATAGGCGTCCGGCCGCATCAGGCCGAGCTCGCGGGCGGTGACCAGGCCACGGCTGCGGCCGCTGAGCTGCAGATGAATGGAGAGGATGTCTGCCTGGGCGAACAGCTCATCCTTTTCCACCCGCCGCACGCCGACGTCCGCGGCGGCTTCGGCGGTCAGGTTCTGGCTCCAGGCGATCACCTCCATGCCGAAGACCTGGGCGTATTGCGCCATCCGCTTGCCGATACGGCCAAGGCCGAGCAGGCCCAGCGTGCGGCCGGCGAGGATCAGGCCGACGCTGGACTGCCAGCCGCCCTGGCGCAGGGCGCGATCCTCGGCGGCGATGTGGCGCACGGTGGCGATCATCAGGCCCCAGGCCAGCTCCGGCGTGGCGTTGGCGACCGCGGCCATGGCCGGGCTGCGGAAATCGGAATGACAGACGACGACGCCGTGGTCCGTGGCGGCCTGCATGTCCAGATTGGCCAGGCCGGCGCCGACAATGGTGATCAGTTTCAGGCTCGGCAGCCGCTCGATCAGGGTGCGCGGCAGCGCCATGCGCTCACGCATCGTGCAGAGCACGTCAAAGGGCGCGAGAACCGTCGCGGCCTCGTTCTCGGAAAGATGTCGATCGAAGGCGGTGATTTCCGCGCTCAGCCTGGACCAGTCAGCCGAGTCCAGCGCCACGCCGGCATAGTCATCGAGAATGGCGATTTTCAGCATGACGGGTCTCTCAATGCCGCACGATCGTAGGCTTGAACCACCATCACACCAAGGAAAGGTCAGATCGGAA
>CALAEG010000365.1 GCA_937890965.1 uncultured Caulobacteraceae bacterium
AGGTACTGGGCGGCGAACTCGATATCGACCAGGCCGCCGGGCGCGAGTTTGACGTCCCAAAACCCGGCCGGCGGCCGTTCGCGCGCCATCAGGGCCCGCATGTCGCGCACGTCGTGGGCCAGGACGGCGGCATCGCGCGGGCGCCTGAGCGCCGACGCTATAGCTGCCGACGCGGCCTCGCCAAAGGCCGCGTCGCTGGCCCAGACCACCCGGGCCCGGGTCAGGGCCAAAAGCTCCCAGGTCTCGGCGTCGCGGGCGTAATAGTCTTCGAAGGCGGTGAAGCTGACCGCAACCGGGCCCTTGGAGCCGGAAGGCCGCAGGCGCATGTCGACCTCATAGAGGCCGCCCTCGCCGGTGGGCGCCGAGAGCGCCGCGATCAACCGCTGGGTGAAGCGGCCATAGACCGTCTCGGCCGCCCAGCCCTTGATCGCCGAGGCGGCCTGGGCGTCGCGGGCGCGATAGAGGGCCATCAGGTCCAGGTCGGAGCCGGCGGTCATCTCGCGCGAGCCGCACTTGCCGAGCGCGACCACCACGACGGCGCCGGGAAAGGCGCCGCCCAGCCGCTCGACCTCGGCCAGGGCCGCCGATGCAAGCGTATGGATGGAGGCGTCGGCCAGGTCGGCGAAGGCGCGGCCGGCCTCGGCGGCGCTCAGGGAGCCGCTCATCACCTGGACGCCGACGCGGAAGCTCTGCTCGCGATGGGCGCGGCGCACTGCGTCCATGGTCGCCTCGAAGCCCGGCTCGGCCCGTGCGATGGCCGCGTTCAGCACAGACTCGTCCTCGCCCGCTTCGACCGGCGAGAAGAAACCGCGATCGAGCATGGCGTCGAGCGCCGCCGGCCGCCTGGCCAGGGTCGCGGCCAGTTGCGGGGCATAGGCCATGACCTCGACGATCAGCTGGAACAGGCCGGGCTGGGCCAGGAACAATGACTGGACCTGCACACCGGCGGCCAGGCCCTCGAAAAAGGCCGCGAAGCGGGTGAAGGCCGCGTCCGGGGCGCCGGTGGCGTTGGCGGCCTCGAGCAGGCGCGGCGCCAGCCGGGTGAAGAGTTCGCGGCCGCGCTCCCCGCGTGTGGCGGCGATGCGGCCATGGTGCCAGGCGCGAATGGTCGCAGCGATCCGGTGTGGATCGGAAAAGCCCATGCGGGTCAGGGTCTTCAGGGTCTCCGGATCGTCATCGACGCCGGTGAAGACCAGGCTGCCGAAGCGCGAGGACAGGTCCTCGCCGTCGGAAAACAGCTCTGCATAGCGGCTGTTCACGCCGCTCAGCAGCCGACCGACCTTGGCGTCGAACGTGCTCAGGGTCTTCTCGCCCCACAGCACGGCGATCCGCCGCCGCTCGGCGTCGTTTTCCGGCAGCTTGTGGGTCTGTTCGTCGGCGATCATCTGGGCCCGGTGCTCCAGCGCCCGCAGCTCGCCATAGGCTTTGGTGAGATCGGCCGCCGTCCGGTGCGAGACATGACCGGCGGCCTCGAGCGCGGCCAGGGCGTCTAGCGTGCGGTTCGCGCGCAGGCCAGGGTCGCGGCCGCCCAGGATCAGCTGCTGGGTCTGGACGAAGAACTCGATCTCGCGGATGCCGCCGCGGCCGAGCTTCAGGTCGGCACCCTTGGCGGTCAGCCGCTCGTCGACCTTTTCGGCATGGATCTGCCGCTTGATCGACTGGATGTCGGCGATGGCCGCGAAGTCGAGATTGCGCCGCCAGATGAAGGGCGAAAGCTCGTCGAGGAAGGCCTGACCGCGCGCCAGGTCGCCGGCCGCCGACCTGGCCTTGATGAAGGCCAGCCGCTCCCAGTTCTGGCCAAGGCCCTGATAGTAGTCGATGGCCGCCGCCACCGGCACCGCCGGTGGGGTGAAGGACGGATCCGGCCGCAGGCGCAGGTCGACCCGGAAGACGTAGCCGTCGCCAGTCCGCGCCTGCAGGAGCTCGGCCAGGGCCCGGGTCGCGCCGGCGGCGAAGGCTTCCGGCTCGACGCCATCGGCCAGCGGCAGCCGGTCCGGCTCGTAGAAGACCGAAAAATCGATGTCGCTAGAATAGTTGAGTTCGAAGGCGCCGTACTTGCCCATGGCGATGCAGAAGAGGCCGGGGATCGGCCCCTCGCCGCCACCGGCTTCGGTGCGCAGCCGCCCCGCCTCCACTTCGCGGCTGGCCACCTCGGCCAGCGCTACCGCCACGGCCACGTCGGCGAAGCGGGTCAGCGCGCCGGTCACCTGGTCCAGGCCCCAGACGCCGCCCAGGTCGCAGAGTGCGGTCAGCAGATGCAGCTCGGCCTTGGCCCGTCGCAGGCTCTGCTCGGCCGGCCCCTCGGCAGCCCTGGCCAGGATCGCGCCCAGCACCGACTCGGCCTCGCCGCCCAGCATCCGCCCGAGCGCATCCGGATAGCGCCGCGCCAGGCTGGCCAGATAGGGCGAGGCGGCGAAGACCGGCGCCAAGGCCTCGGCCGCCCGGTCGAGCGGCGCGCTCCAGCCGCCATCCGCCGCCGCCTGGCCAAGGGTTTCAAGCAGATCGGCGGCGCGGCGCTTGTCCAGCACGGGCCCGCAGGGGCGGAGGCGCTCGGCCAGCATCGGGCGCCTTCAGGCCGCCCTCGGCAGCACCAGGGCCACGCGCAGGCCCGGGCCGAATTCGCCTACCTTGCCGGGCCCTTCGTCCAGCTCCAGCCGCCCGCCATGGGCGTGGGCCACCGCCGCCACCAGGGAAAGGCCCAGGCCCGCACCCGGCTGGTTGCGGCTGTTCTCTAGGCGCACGAACCGCTGCACGATCCGACCGCGATCCTGGTCGCAGACGCCGGGACCGGTGTCGGTGATGGAAAATTCGATCTCGCCCGACGAGCGCCGCCGCGAGCGCAGCATGATGGCGCCGCCGCGCGGGGTGTATTTCACTGCATTGTCCAAGAGGTTGGCCAGGGCCTGGGCGAGGAATTCGCGGTCGCCGCGCACGCTCAGGCCGGGTGTCAGCTCGGCCTTGAAATCAAGCCCATGCTCCTCGCAGGCCGGCTCGTAGAGTTCGGCGATGTCGGCCGCCAGCTGGCTTGGATCGAAAGACGCCGACTTGGGCGTCGCCCCGGCCGCCTCCAGCCGCGCGATGGCCAGCACGGTGGTGAAGGTGGCCAAAAGCGCGTCGGCGTCATCCAGCGCCTGGGCCAAAGCCGCCTTGGGGTCGCCCTTGCCCGCCTCGACATCGAGCAGGGCGATCTCCAGCCGGGTGCGCAGCCGGGTCAGGGGCGAGCGCAGATCATGCGCGATGGCGTCGCCAGCATGGCGAATGCTGGCGATGGACCGCTCCAGCCGATCCAGCATGTCGTTCAGCCCGGCGCCCAACTCGTCGAACTCGTCGCGCCCGCCCTGCAGCGGCACCCGCGCGCGCAGATCGCCGCCGCGCACCCCGGCCACCACCGCGTTCAGCCGCGCCACCGAGCGGTTGACGTTGCGACTGACCAGGAGGCCGCCGCCAAGGCCGAGCAGGACCACCAGCGCCGCCGCGCCCCACATGGCGCGCACGATGCGCGAAACGAAGGTCTCGGCATAGGTAACGTCGGTGGCCACCATCAGGGTCTCGCCGCCGCTCAGGCGCACCGTCTGGCCGATCGCCCAGCGACGACCTCCGCCAGCCTCCGGCGTGACCCGCGCGCTGCGCGTGAAGTGCATCCAGATCGGGCCCGATCCGCGCCCGTCGCTGATTGGCGCGGCCGCGAGCGAGCCGCCCAGCCGATGACCCGCGGCGTCCGTCAGCAGATAGAGAAAGGGACGATCGTTGGCGCTCGACTCGGCGAAGCGGCGCAGCAGGGCCGCATCGCCGCCGGCGCGATAGATGGCTTCCAGCCCGCGCGCCTCCTGGGCGACGCCGCGGTCGGCCAGTTGCGTCACCTCGCCGACGGTGGAGAGATAGATATAGGCCAGGAAGGCCGCCGCGGCCGCGCCGAACAGGGCCAGAAAGAGCAGCGTTAGCCGGAATGGGGTGGTGCGGAAGAGCTGCGGCAGGCCCATGGCCTAGACCCTTTCTGGTTCAGATGAGATCATCTGAACCAGGAAAAAAGGGTCTGGAATTAAGAGTTTAGAGCATGTTCGAGCGGCGAAACCGCGAGCAATTTCGCCTGACATGCTCTAGCCGTCGAGCCGGTAGCCCGCTCCGCGCACCGTGGTCAGCATCGGGCGGTTGAAGCCCTTGTCCAGCTTGGCGCGCAGCCGCGAGACGTGCACGTCGATGACATTGGTCTGCGGATCGAAATGATAGTTCCAGACCTTTTCCAGCAGCATGGTCCGCGTCACCGACTGGCCGGCGTGGCGCATCATGAACTCGAGCAACTGGAATTCGCGCGGCTGCAGATCGATCGGCTTGCCGTCCCGGCGCACGCCGCGGCCGATCAGGTCCATCTCCAGCTCGCCAACGCGCAGGGTGGTTGCGACGGCCCCGGTCTCGCGCCGCCGCGACAGGGCCTCGACCCGGGCGATCAGCTCGGCGAAGGCGTAGGGCTTGACCAGGTAGTCGTCGCCGCCGGCCTTCAGGCCGGTGACCCGGTCATCGATCTCGCCAAGGGCGGACAGGAAGAGCACCGGGGTCTGGTCGCCCTCGCGCCGCAGTGTCTCCACCGCGGCCAGGCCGTCCATGTTGGGCATCATACGATCGACCACCAGGACGTCGAAACCGCCCTTGAGCGCGGCCTCCAGGCCAAGCGCGCCGTCCGCCGCGTGCACCGTCTCGTGGCCGGCCTCGCCCAGGCCGCGCACCATGGCCGCGCCCGCCTCGGCGTCGTCCTCGATGATCAGAATTCGCATCGTTCCCCCGGGGTGGACGATCCTATCCCTCGATCTTGATCGGCACGAAATAATTATGACCGTCGCGCCGGATGCCGAGCAAGATCGAGGGTCGGCCTTCCTTCTTGGCGGCGGCGACGGCGGTCTGCACGTCGCTCGGCGCGGCGACACTGGTGTCGCCGGCCCGCACGATCAGGTCGCCGGCCTTCAAGCCTTTGTCGCCGGCGTCGGACGAGTCCTTGACGCCAAGCACCACCGCGCCGCTCTGGTCGGACGGCACGCTGAAACGCTGCCGCGAGCCCTGGTCGAGCGCGCCGAGGGTCAGGCCCAGCACATGCGGATGCTGTGCGACCGGCGCGTCCGGCGCGATCAGCTGGCCTTCGGGACCGGTGTTCTGGTTGGCCGCCAGCTGCTGTTCGGACGGCCGTGTGCCCGACCGGACATCGATTTCGTGCGGCTTGCCGTCGCGCAGCACGGTCAGGTGCAGGGTGTCGCCATTGTGCGACTGGGCGACCAGGCGGGTGAGTTCGGTGTTCGAGCCGACGTCATGGCCGTTCAGCCCGATCACCACGTCGCCGGGCTTGACGCCGGCCTTGTCCGCCGGCCCGCCGGCCACCAGGTCGGCGACCAGGGCGCCCTTGCGCGTGCCCATGCCGAGACTTGCGGCCACGTCGGGCGTCACGTTCTGGATGTTGGCGCCCATATAGCCGCGGGTGATCTTGCCGCCGGCGATCAGCTGCTTGGTGATGTTGTCGGCCACATCGGCGGGAATGGCGAAGCCGATGCCGATCGAGCCGCCCGACGGGGGGAAGATCTGGGAATTGACCCCGATCACCCGGCCGTAGATGTCGAAGGTCGGGCCGCCGGAATTGCCGCGATTGATCGGGGCGTCGATCTGGATGAAGTCGACGAAGCTGTCGCCGATGTCGCGGCCATAGGCCGAGACGATGCCGGCGGTGGCCGTATTGCCCAGCCCATAGGGATTGCCGATGGCGATCACCCAGTCGCCGACGCGCGGCAGGGCGGAATTCTCGAAGTCGACAAACGGAAAATCGTGGCCTTCGACCTTGATCACCGCCAGGTCGGTCGCCTCGTCATGGCCGATGACCCGCGCCGGCAGGATACGGCCGTCCTTCAGCGTCACCTTGATGTCCTCGGCGTTCTCGACGACGTGATTGTTGGTGACCACATAGCCATCGGCGGAGATGAAGAAGCCGGAGCCCTGCGATTCAGCCTTTGGCGTGGTCGGCTTGCCGCTGCTGCCGTTGCTGCCGTTGCTGCCGTCCCCATCGCTATCGCCATCATCGCTGCCGCCGTCGCCCTTGGGCGTTAGGTTGGGGATGGGGAAGCCGGGAATGCCTTGCAGTTCGCGGGCGGTCAGGTGGGTGGTCACCTCGATCGAGACCACGGCCGGCGCCACCTTCTCGAATATGTCGGCGAAGGAGAGCGGCGCACCGGGCGGAGGCGAGAAGATGGTGGCCGTTGAGATCGGCGTCGTCGCCAGGCGATGCACGTCCATCGCGTTCGGCGACCAGCGGACGCCATTGCCGGCGAGCGCGGCGGCAGCGACGCCCGCCGTGGCGATGCCGATGATGATGCCGGATTTCAGAGAGGCCATAGTCGAATCGATCCTTGTCTTCGGGCCATGCGGAACGGGGCGCGAACGCGTCAGTCTAAACCTATGCACGAGACGCAATGGCGCCAATGGCCAGGCACGTCTTTCAGGCCATCATAGGCGTTTTCCAGGACGCAACTGTGGCGCAACCGTGACGCCCCGCTCAATTGTCGGTCAGCGCCGCGAGGCGCGCCTTCTCGGGCTCGCTCAGATCCTCGGCGTCCGCCGTCGTCGGTCGGCGGCGCGCAAGCACGATTCCCGCGCCCAGAAGGACCACGATGAAGGGGCTCAGCCACAGGGCGGCGTTGCCGAATGAAAAGCGCGGCTGGAGCAGGATGAACTCGCCGTAGCGGCTGACCAGGTCGGCCTTGACCTGGTCGTCGCTGGCGCCGGCGGCCACCTCCCGACGCACTCGCTGGCGCAGGTCATGGGCCAGATCGGCGTCGGACTCGTCGATCGATTCGCTCTGGCAGACCACGCAGCGGATTTCGCGGAACAGAATCCGGGCGTGCGCCTCCTGGGCGGGGTTCTTCAGCTGGTCGGCCGGATCGGCGGTGGCGTTGCCGAGGCAGAAGACCGCGCCCGCGATCGCCAGCAAAAGCCGCGCCCTCACTCCGCCGGCTCCGGAACGGCGGCGGTCGCCGCGGCCCGGCGCGGCAGGCCGAAGCGCAGGCGACGATCCGAGAGCGACACCCCGCCGCCAAAGGCCATCAGCAGCGGACCCAGCCAGATCAGCCGCACCCAGGGGTTCCAATAGGCCCGGATCAGCCAGGCCGGCTGGCCGCCGGCGCCCGTGCGCGGCTCGCCCAGCACCATGTAGAGGTCGCTCAATCCGCGCACGCAGATGGTCACCCGCGACGTCGTCTGCTGGCTGGCCGGATAGAAGCGGCGTTCCGGCAAGGCCTTGCAGACGGGCGCGCCGTTGCGGGTCACCGCCAGGGTGGCGCGCTCGGCCGTGTAGTTGGCGCCGTCGACACTGCCGACCTTGCCGAGAGCCAGCTGGTAGCCGGCGACGCTCATGCTGTCGCCCAGCCCAAGCACCTTGGCCGCCTCGATGCGCCCGCTGGTCTCCATGGCCGCACCCAGGATGAAGAGCCCAAGCCCGATATGGGCCAGGCTCATGCCCCAGGCGCCGCGCGGCAGCTGGCTCAAGCGCCGCCAGACATCGCCGACCTTGGCGCCGCCGCCGCGAGCGCGTTCGACCAGTTCGGTCAGGGTTCCGGCGATCAGCCAGACCGCCAGGGCAACGCCGAGCGCCGTCACCGCCTGACCCGGACGCGCAAGGGCGAAGGTGAGGACGGCGGTGGCGACCGCCAGGCCGGCGGCGACCCAGAGGCGCTGCACGGCGCCCTTCAGGTCGGCCCGCTTCCACGGCATCAGCGGTGCGATCGGCAGGATGAGCAGCACCGCGGCCATCAGCGGCGCGAAGGTGCGGTCGAAATAGGGCGGCCCGACCGAGACCGCGTCACCGCTCAAGGCCTGCCGGATCAGTGGAAAGAGCGTGCCGAACAACACTGCCGCCGTCGCCGCTGCGAGGAAGAGGTTGTTGAGCACCAGCGCCCCCTCGCGGCTGATCGGCGCGAACAGGCCTCCCGGCGCGAGACTGGGCGCGCGCCAGGCGAAGACCACGAACCCCGCCCCGGCGGCGAAGCCGAGGATGCCGAGCAGCAGGATGCCCCGCGCCGGATCGATGGCGAAGGCGTGGACCGAGGTCAGGACGCCGGAGCGGACCAGGAAGGCTCCCAGCATGGAGAAGGTGAAGGCGACCAACCCTAAGAAGACCGTCCAGCCAGCCAGGGCGCCGCGCTTTTCGGTCACGGTCGCCGAATGCAGCAGGGCGGTCGCCGCCAGCCAGGGCATGAAGCTGGCGTTCTCCACCGGGTCCCACGACCACCAGCCTCCCCAGCCCAGGACGTAATAGGACCAGAAGGAGCCCAGCATGATGCCGATGGTCAAAAGGCTCCAGGCGGCCAGAGCCCAGGGCCTGACCCAGCGCGCCCAGGCGGCGTCGACCCGGCCCTCGATCAGGGCGGCGAGCGCCAGCGAAAACACCACCGACATGCCGACATAGCCGGAATAGAGAAACGGCGGATGGATGGCGAGGAAGGGGTCCTGCAGCAGCGGATTGAGCGAATGGCCCTCGACCGGCGGATTGGCCAGCCGCATCAGGGGATTGGAGGCGAAGACGGTGTAGCCCAGGAAGAGCACGCCCAGCCCGCCCTGCACCGCCACGGCGCTGGATTTCAGGCGCGCCGGCAGGCCGCCGGCGACGAGCGCCATCACCGCTCCATAGCCGGTCAGGGCCAGGCACCAGAGCAGCATCGAGCCCTCGTGGCTGCCCCAGACGCCGGTGATCTTGTAGAAGAGCGGTTTGGCCGAGTGGGAGTTCTGCGCCACGTTGGCGACCGAGAAGTCCGAGGTCACGAAAGCGAACATCAGGCAGCCGAAGGCGACCGCCGTACAGATGAAGGCGCCCGCCGCCGCGCCCTCGCCGGCCCCGGACAGCGCCGCCGAACCGCGCCAACGGCCGCCAGCCGAGAGGCCGACCTGGGCCAGCGACAGCGCGAAGGCCAGGACCAGGGCGAAGGAGCCGAATTCCGCGGTCATTGGCCGTTCACGGCGGTCTGCGCCTGGCCGCGCCACTCGCCGGACGCCTTCAGCGCCTTGACCAGTTCGCGCGGCATGTAGCGCTCATCGTGCTTGGCGAGGATCTCGCTGGCCTGGAACACCCCGTCGGGGCGGAACGAACCCTTGGCGACGACGCCCTGGCCCTCGCGGAACAGGTCCGGCAGCTCCCCCTGATAGGCGACCCGGTCCTGGTCTCTGTGGTCGGCGACCACGAAGGCTATGCCGCCATCCGGCGTCTTGCGCAAAGACCCCGCCGCGACCAACCCGCCAAGCTCGATGGTGCGGCCGGCCGGCACGCTGGCGGCGCGCGCCTGGGACGGCGAATAGAAGAAGGAGACCGAATCGCCCAGCGCATAGAAGGCCAGCGCCGCCGAGGCCGCCAGTATAGGCGCGGCGATCGCCACCGCCGCCAGTCTGCGGCGCGCCTTTCTGGACTTGGGCAGGAAGCTCATGGTTGCAGCGTTCTCACGTCCGGCGCTTGGACCAGAGCATTTTGCCACAAAAATGGTGGAAGATCAGTTCGCCGGCTCATTGGGCGTTGGCCATGGCGTCCTGAACCTGCTTCCAGGCGTCGGGATGGTTCTTGAACAGGGCCTGGGCGCGCGTCAGAGCCGCCTGCCGCTTCGGCTCATCGCCTAGAACGCCATAGGAGCGGATCAGCCGCCCCCAGCCTTGCGGGTTGTCGGGTTGCATCGCCAGCTGGGCGGCCAGGCGCGCAACCATGGCGCCGATCATGGCCTGCTGGTCGACCTGAGGCGCCGCGGCCTGGGCGGACGGCAAGCTGCCGTTCTTCTCGACCGCCGCGATCTGCGCCACCAGGACATCGTGTCTCGGGTCGTTGGCCGGCAGGTCGGCGCTGAGCGCGCGCCAGGCCTTGAGGCCGCCCTGGACGTCGCCGCCGGCCATCTGCGCCCGGGCCAGATAGTAGCGCGGCCCCGGCAGCTTTGGATCGAGCGCGGTCGCGTGCTGGAGGGCGGCAATCGCGTCGGGGGCGCCGTCCTGGCCGGCCTTCTGGGTCAGTATCTCGCCGAGCATGCCCCAGAATTCGGCGCGTGCGGGCTGAAGCGCGATCGCCTTGCGCACCGCCGCCTCGGCCCCGACGAGATCGCCGGCGGCCAGGTCGGCGTGAGAGAGATAGACCAGCGGCTCGGGGTCCCGCGGATGCTCGAAGGCGACCTGCTGCAGGACCGCGGCCATGCGCTCGGGATCGAGATTGTCGGGAGCGGCGCGCCAGGCGTTCAGCCGCGCGGCGAAGGGCTGGTCAGGGATCTGCGGCGAACCGACGACGAGATAGAGGGCCAGCGCGATCAACGGCGCGGCGCCGGCCAGGGCGATGACCAACAGGCGGTTCCTGCCGCCTTCCGTCTTCGGCGCCTGCGCATCGGCGGCGGCCAGCAGCCGGCGCGCCGCCTCCGTGCGGGCCGAGCGCCGCTCGGTCTGGACCAGGAGGCCGCGGTCGGCGAGGTCGTCGATCTCGCTCAGCTGCCGGCGGTAGACCGCCAGCGTCGGATCCTCGGCCGGGAGTCGATCCGCCGCGCGTGCGGCGCGCAGGACAATGAGGACGGCCACGGCGACGGAAAGCAAGGCGGCCGCGACCCAGAAGACGATCATGCTGTCCTGCTAGAACATTTCGGCTCGGGCCGCGAGGCCATCGAAGCCGCGGCGGAACCGCGCTTTTGAGAAGGACTTGCCGAACAGGCGCCGAGCGGACGTATAGTCGTTGCAAGATAACAAGACGCGTCTATGGCGCCCGCGCCCGCGGGGTTCGGCCGGCGACCGGGAGGTGGTCTATGAGTGACGGCTCGATCGACCTGAAGGACGAAGCGCGCGCCGAGGTCTATGCGACGCCTCTTGAGGCGCTGAATCCAGCCCAGCCGGACCTGTTTCGCCGGAACGCCATGTGGCCCATTTTCGATCGGTTGCGGGACGAGGCGCCGGTCCATTACACCGCCGAAAGCGACTACGGCCCCTACTGGTCGGTGACCCGCTACAACGACATCATGGCGGTGGACACCAACCACCAGGTCTTCTCCTCCGCCGGCGGAATCACCCTGCAGAGCCTGGAGTCCAAGGCCGAGATGGCCAAACGCCCCTCGCGCCCCAGCTTCATCTCCATGGACCCGCCCCGGCACGACGAGCAGCGCAAGACGGTTAGTCCGGCGGTCGCGCCTGCCAATCTGCACCAGATGGCGCCGGTGATCCGTGAGCGCGCCGGCCTCATCCTCGACGGCTTGCCGATCGGCGAGGAATTCGACTGGGTCGACCTGGTGTCGAAAGAGTTGACCGCCATGACGCTGGCGACCCTGTTCGACTTTCCGTTCGAGGAGCGGCGCAAGCTGACCCACTGGTCGGACATGATGACCAATGCGCCGGGCTTCGGGCCGGTGAAGAGCTGGGATCACAAACGCGAAGAGGTCGCCGAGTGCTTCTCGGTGTTCGGGCGGATGTGGGACGAGCGCCAGAACGCTGAGCCCAGGTTCGATCTCATCTCCATGATGGCGCACGGCGACGCCACGCGCGACATGGACCGGCAGGAGTTCAACGGCAATGTCGGCCTGCTGATCATCGGCGGTAACGACACCACCCGGAACACCATCTCGGGATCGATCTATGCGCTGAACAAGAATCCGGACCAGTACGCCAAGCTCCGGGCCAATCCCGACCTCATCCCCTCGATGGTGTCGGAGACCATCCGCTGGCAGACGCCGCTGGCGCACATGCGGCGCACCGCCGCTCAGGACTTCGAGTTCGGCGGCCAGACGATCAAGACCGGCGATCATGTGGCCATGTGGTACGTCTCGGGAAACCGCGACGACAGCGTCATCGACAACCCCAACGCCTATCTGATCGATCGCCCGCGGCCGCGCATGCACATGTCGTTCGGCTTCGGCATCCACCGTTGCGTCGGCAACCGTCTGGCCGAACTGCAGCTGACCATCATCTGGGAAGAGATCATGAAGCGCTTCCCGACCGTGGAGCTGGCCAGCGAGCCCAGCCGCACCCACTCGGTCTTCGTCAAGGGCTACGAGACCCTGCCGGTGGTGATCCCGCGCCGTAATTAGGCGGTCGCGCCCTTGGCGACGGCGGTGAGTTCCAGGCCGCGGGTGTTGGGGCGGTGCGCACCGCTCAGGTCGGCCTGTTTCAGGCTGGCGCCGGTGAAGTTGGCGCGGCTGATATCGGCGAAGACCATGACCGCGTGGTGCAGGTCGGCATTGGAAAAGTCCGTGCCCTTGGCGACGCAGCGGGTCATGTCGCAGGGCAGCATCCGGTCGGCGCCGATCAGCAGCGGGCCAAGCACCGCCTCGCGCAGGTCGGAGCCGGACAGCTTGGCGCCCATCAACCGGGCGCCGCGCAGGTCGGCGCGGCGGAGGTTACAGGCGCGCAGGTCGGCGCCTTCCAGATGCGCGCCTTGCAGCTGCACACCCTCCATGTCGAGGCCGTAGAAGACGGCGCCCTTGGCCGAGAGCGCGGTCAGATTATAGCCCTTGATGGATTTCAGCGCCCGCAGGTCGGCGCCGTCGAAGGACGAGGGACTGCCCTCCGACCCTTGAGTCTCGCACCACTGGGCGTGGGCGGCGACCATTTCGGCGTAGGGCAACTCGGAAATGTCGCGGCCGGAGGGCTGGTCGGTCAGCGCCCCGTCCATGCGGGCGTCGGTGGTGTTGCAGGCGTAGATGGTCGCCCCGACCAGCACCGCGTCGCGCAGGTCAGCGCCGGAAAGGTCCGCCCCGGAAAGGTCGGCCCCGGCCAGGTTCACGCCGGACATCGAGCACTGTTTCAGGTTGGCGCGGACCAGCTTGGCGTCCTTCAGGATCGCGTCGGTGAAGTCGGCGCGCACGGCGATGACGCCGGAGAGTTTCGAGCGCTCCAGATTGGCGCCCACCAGGGTCGCGCCCTGGGCCTCGGAGACGCGGCTGGTGTGTTCGAGCAGGCGCAGGCCGCGGCCACGATCGACGGCCGCGATCGAGCCCTCCCGCAAATCCGCTTCAAAAAGATCGGCGCCGGTCAGGTCGGCGCCGCGCAGGCAGGCCCCGCGCAGGTCGGCGCGGCGCAGCGAGCATTCGCTCAGATCGGCTTCCTGCATGTCGGCGGCGAAGAAGACGGTGTGGTCCAGCCGGGCGTTGGCGAACTTGCAGCCGGCCAGGATGGCGCCGGTGAAGTCGGCGTCGGAGAGGTTGCGGCCACGGAAGTTGAGCCCGCTCAGATCCATCCAGGAAAACACCGCGCGCGCGCCGCCGGGCCGCGCCGTCCACAGGCGGTCATGCTTGGCGCAGATGGCGTCCGCTTCGTCTTGCGTAAGACGGCGATAGTTGCCGGCCGTGCTGTACGCGGGCATGGGGCTGATCCAGTGGCGGTGATATCGAGCGTGACTATGCCCCAGTCGCGTTAACGCATCCCTTCCCCGGCGAGCGGAATCAGAGCCGGCGTCGGTAGTCCGCGTAGAGAGGGTCGGCCTCGGCGGCCAGGACGCCGGTTTCGACCGCGATCCCGGCGGCGCGCAACCGATCCTCGCCGCGTCCCAACGCCTTGGGACTGGGGTCGCCGCCGGCGATCACCACCCGCGCGATCCCCGCCGCGATCAGGCGTTCCGAGCAGGACGGGGCGCCGGAGGACCGCTCCGCACACGGCTCCAGGCTGACATAGGCCGTCGCGCCTCGCGCCGCGTCGCCAGCAAGGGCCAGGGCCTGCTCCTCCGCGTGCGGACGGCCGCCAGCGGCCGTCGCCGCCTCGGCCAGCACCACATCGCCCAGCGCGATCACGCAACCGACCGCCGGATTGTCGCCCGTGTGGCCAAGCTGGGTTCGGCCGATCGCGATAGCCCGGCGCATCAGCCGCTGGTCGACGGCGCGGTCCATGCTCAGGCCGCGGCCGGCAGGCGCTCGGCCCGGTCCTGGTCGAGATAGCGCGCGCCGGCCGGCTTCAAGGCGGCGTCCAGCGTGATCAGCAGCGGATTGCCGGTGGGGATTTCGACCGACGTGATGGCGGCGTCCGGCACGCCGAACAGGTGCTTGACGATGGCGCGGATCGAATTGCCGTGGGCGGCGATCAACAGGGTCTCGCCGGCCTTGAGCTTCGGCGCGATCTCAGCCGTCCAATAGGGCAGGACGCGGTCCAGCGTGGTCTTCAGGCTCTCGGTCGCCGGAATCGGTTCGCCGGCATAGCGGCGATCCCTGGTGAAGTCGTATTGGCCGCCCGGCTGCAGCGGCGGCGGCGGCACGTCGTAGGAGCGCCGCCAGGCCTGCACCTGCTCATTGCCCTCGGTTGCGGCCACCTCGGCGTGGGTCTTGCCGGTCAGGCCGCCATAGTGGCGTTCGTTCAGCCGCCAGGACTTGGCGAGCGGAATCCACAGCTGGTCGGCCCTGGCCAGCGCCAGGTCGGCGGTGCGGATGGCGCGGGTCAGCACCGAGGCATAGGCGCGGTCGAACTCAAGGCCGGCTTGTTTCAGCAGATCTCCCCCGCGCGTGGCTTCCGCCTCGCCCTGGGGGGTCAGGTCGACGTCCACCCAGCCGGTGAAACGTTTCTCCAGGTTCCAGGTGCTTTGGCCGTGGCGCAGCAGGACGAGTGTGGGCATCGAGACCTCCAAGCGCCTCCGGGGCTAGTGTCGCGATCCGCGCCCGTCAAGCGCGCTGCGGGGCTGCATGGGCGCGCCGGCGCTGCTATATCCCCCCGCGATGTCCGATCGGGTCTTCTTCTCGCTGGCCGCACTGATGGCCGTCCTGCTGGTCGCCCTGGCCGCGGTCTGGCCGCAGGGGCTGGGCGCGCGCTCCCCGGGGCCTTTCGGTCATCCGGTGGTGCGGACGCCGGAGGCCACGCACGCGGCGATCACCCGGGAGACCGCCGCCAAGATCGCCGCCAACCCGCGCGCGGCCGCCGCGGTGCTCGGCCTGCGGACGGGCAAATGAGCGATTTCGACGCCGTCGCCACCGGCCGGCGCGTGCTGGGTGTCGAGGCCGACGCCCTGGCCAGGCTGGCGGCCAGCCTGGGCGAGGACTTCACCAGGGCGGTCGAGACCCTCGCCGCCGCCAAGGGCCGGGTGGTGCTGACCGGGGTCGGCAAGTCCGGCCACGTCGGCCGCAAGATCGCCTCGACCCTGGCCTCCACCGGCGAGCCGGCGCTCTTCGTCCACGCCACCGAGGCCGCCCATGGCGACCTGGGCATGATTGGCGTCGACGACGTGGTGGTGGCGCTGTCCAAGTCCGGCGAGACCCGCGAACTCGCTCCGATCATCGGCTACGCCAAGCGTTTCTCGATCCCGCTGATCGCCATCACCGCCGTGGCGGACAGCGCGCTGGGCCATGCCGCCGACATCGTGCTGGTCCTGCCCGAAGCCCCGGAAGCCGCCGATCCGCTCGATGCGCCGACCACATCGACCACACTGCAGATGGCCCTGGGCGATGCGCTCGCCGTGGCGTTGCTTGAGCGGCGCGGCTTCACCAACAGCCATTTCAGCGTGCTGCATCCGGGCGGCAAGCTGGGCGCTGGCCTGCGCTTGGTCGGCGACCTGATGCATGGGCTGGACGCGCTGCCGCTGGTGACGCCCGAAACGCCGATGGCCGAGGCGATCGTGATGATGAGCGCCAAGCGCTTCGGCTGCGTCGGCGTGGTCGATCCGACCGGTCGGCTGATCGGCATCGTCACCGACGGCGACATCCGCCGCCATATCGACGGCCTGCTCGATCATGCGGCCGGCGAGGTGATGACCAGGACGCCCCGCGTCGCGGCCCCAGACACCCTGGCCGCCGAAGCCATGCAGTTGATCGCCGGCGTCACCGTTCTGTTCGTGGTCGAAGACGAGCGCCCGGTCGGAATTCTCAGCATGCACGATCTCTTGCGCGCCGGGGTGATGTAGAAGGACGCTATGCTGCCAACCCCCCGCGCCGATATCGCCGAAAACACGCTGGCCTACGAGACCGGCCCGCTGGTCAAGCCGACCGGCTTCCGCGAGTACGACGCGCGCTGGCTGCTCGGCTCGGAGATCAACCTCTTGGGCATCCAAGCGCTGGGCCTGGGCCTTGGGACCTATATCCACGAGCTCGGCCAGTCGCGGATCGTGGTCGGCCACGACTACCGCTCCTATTCACTGTCGGTGAAACAGGCCCTGACCATCGGCCTTATCGCCTCCGGCTGCGACGTCTGCGACATCGGCCTGGCCATCACGCCCATGGCCTATTTCGCGCAGGTCAGCCTCGACGTCGCCTGCGTCGCCATGGTGACCGCCAGCCACAACGAGAACGGCTGGACGGGGGTGAAGATGGGGGCCCAGCCGCCGCTGACGTTCGGGCCGGAAGAGATCGGGCGGCTGAAGGAGATCGTACTCACCGCCAGCTGGCGCGAACGGCCGGGCGGGCGGCTGACCCGGATCGAGGGCATGGCCGAGCGCTATATCGCCGACGCCGCCAGCCGCGTTCGCTTAAGCCGGCCCTTGAAGGTGATCGCCGCCTGCGGCAACGGCACCGCCAGCGCCTTCGCCCCCGACGCCTTGCGGCGCATGGGCGTCAGCGAAGTCATTGAGATGGACTGCGAGCTCGACTGGACCTTCCCGCGCTATAATCCCAACCCCGAAGACCACGTCATGCTGGAGGCCATGGCCAAGCGCGTGCTGGAGACCGGCGCGGACCTGGCGCTCGGCTTCGACGGCGATGGCGACCGCTGCGGGGTGGTGGACGACCAGGGCGACGAGATTTTCGCCGACAAGATCGGCCTGATGCTCGCGCGGGATTTAGCGCCAACCCATCGGGGCGCGACCTTCGTGGTCGATGTGAAATCCACCGGGCTTTTCGCCACCGATCCGGTGCTGGCGGCCAATGATTGCACCACCGTCTATTGGAAAACCGGCCACAGCTATATCAAGCGCAAGACCGCCGAACTGGGCGCGTTGGCGGGGTTCGAAAAGAGCGGCCACTTCTTCTTCAACCCGCCGCTCGGCCGCGGCTACGACTGCGGCCTGACCTCGGCGGCGATGGTGCTGGCCATGCTCGACCGCAATCCGGGCAAGACGATCAGCGCGCTGAAAAACGCCCTGCCGATCGCCTGGACCTCGCTGACCATGTCGCCTCACTGCGACGACGAACTGAAATACGCCGCGGTCGACAAGATCGTGAAGGAATACGAGGCCCTGGGCGCCGCCAAGGGCAAGATCCTCGGCCGCGCCATCACCGACGTCATCACCGTCAACGGGGTGCGCGTGGCGCTGGAAGACGGCTCCTGGCTCTTGGTGCGCGCCTCGTCGAACAAGCCGGAAATGGTGGTGGTCGTGGAAAGCACCCAGTCGGACGCCGACATGCGCGCGCTCTTCCACGACGAGGTCAAACCCAGGCTGGCCAAACACGCCGAGATCGGGGCATACAACCAGGAAATCTAAGGCGGCCAAGGAGCTTGTAGCCGATGCGCGTCGCCATGATCGGAACGGGTTATGTCGGCCTGGTTTCCGGCGCCTGTTTCGCCGACTTCGGCCATATCGTCACCTGCATCGACAAGGACGCCGACAAGATCGCGCGGCTGGAAGACGGCGTCATGCCGATCTACGAACCCGGCCTGGAAGCCCTGGTGGCGCAGAACGTCCGCGAGGGGCGCCTGTTCTTTTCCATCGATACCGAAACCGCGGTGGCCGAGGCCGACGCGGTCTTCATCGCCGTCGGCACCCCCTCCCGGCGCGGCGACGGCCATGCCGACCTGTCTTACGTCTATGCCGCGGCCGAGGAGATCGCCCCCTTCCTGGACGGCTTCACCGTGGTGGTGACCAAGTCGACCGTGCCGGTGGGGACCGGCGACCGGATCGAGACCATCATCCGGCAAAAGCGCCCCGACGCCGACGTGGCCGTGGTCTCC
>CALAEG010000366.1 GCA_937890965.1 uncultured Caulobacteraceae bacterium
CGCCGGGCGAGATGGTGGTGTTGCCGGCATAGGTGTCGTCGGCGGTGAAAATGGTCGTGCCGGCGATGATGTTGACCACGCCCGGCCCGGCGCCAGTGATCTGCGGCGCGAACACATAGTTGGTCGAGGTGTGGTTGAAATTGACGGTCCCGGGCATGCCGGTCGTGAAGATGACGTCCTTGGCGTTGAGGGTCCCGGGCGCGACGGCGGGGCTGGCCGCCGCGGCGCCGATGTTCAGGGTGCCGCTGGAGCCGGCGGTGCCGCCCAGGATCACGTTGGCGGTCAGATTGGCCAGTGTGACGGTCCCGCCATTGGCGATGGTCAGCGTCCCCAGACCCTCCGAGCCGATGACCAGGCCCTGGGCGGTCGGGGTGGAGCTGGGCGTGTCCTTGATGGTCCAGATCGAGCCTGCGCCGGTGACCGTGACGCTGTCGGCGGTGGCGGTCGTGGAATCCGGACCGAGGGAAATGACCGAATAGCCTGTGGTCAGGTTGCCGCCGTTGCTGACCACGACCGTACCGGTCGTGTTCGCCGAGAAGCCGACATAGAAATTATAGGGGGTGGTGAAGTGCGACCCGGCGCCGTCGACGACCAGATGGCCGGTGCTCGATTGGCCCAACCGGACGTCGGCCAGCGATGGGTCGAAGGCGGTGGCGTCGATGGTGACATTGCCGCCGGCCAGCACGCTCAGGTTTCCCGCCCCGTGGTTATTGGCGTTCAGTCCGATCGTCATGGCCGTGTTGGTGTAGTTGCCGCCGACCTCCCACGATGACCCGCTCCCCGTCACCGTGACATTGCCGGCGCCGATCGCGGCGGTCTGGCCGGAGAGCACGACGGTGGTGACGATCGATCCGCCATTGCTGATCGTGATGTTGCCGCTGCCACTGTCACCGAGCAGCAGGTTGCCGGTCGTCCATTTCGATCCGGCGCCGTCCACCGTCACCGAGGCCGTTGAGGTCAGGCCGCCAGACGAGGCCATCGAAACGATGCTGCTGGAATTGACCACCCCGCCGCCGGTGATGTTCACGGTCCCCGCGCCGCTGTTTCCGACCGTCACGCTCGTGGTGGTCAGGATCGATCCGGCGCCGTCCACGTCGATGGTCCCATTCGCGGTCGCGGCGTCGCCGTCGATGATGAATCCGCCGTTCGCGGTCGCCCCGGCCAGCAGCTTGAACTGGCCGGTCCCCATCTCACCCACCAGGATTTCGGGCGTGGTCAGCCGCGTGCCCGATCCGGTCACTGTCAGGTTGCCCGAGGACAGGGTGTTGACGTCGGCGATGTCGATGAAGCCGGTGACCGTCAGGTTGCCGCCATTGCTGACGATGAAGTTGGCGTTCGAGTGGTCGGCGGACAGGTAGAGTTGGGGGGTGTCGAACAGCGAGCCGGCGCCGGTGACGGTGGCGTTGCCCGATCCACCCGGATCGTTGCCGAGCACCGCGAAGGAGCCCGATGCGACGGTGACGTTGCCGCCGGCTTCGACGGTGAGATTGCCGCTGCTGAAGTCGCCGATGATCAGGCCGTCGGCGCCGACCGACAGCGCCCCGGCACCGGTCACGTCCAGCGCCCCGGGCAGGATCGAGCCGACCGTCACGCCCTTGCCGACGGCGCCGGCGGCGTTGATCACCGCGGGAGCGCCGCTGTTGCCGTCGATGGTGGCGTCGGTCGAGGCCGTCGGAATCGCCGCCGGGCTCCAGTTGCCCGGCGTGAACCAGTTGGTCGAACTGGCGCCGGTCCAGCTCTGCGCGCGCGCGGCGCTGGGCAGCGAGCTGGCCGCGGCCAGGACGGCCACGGAGCACATTGTGGGCCACGCATGGCGATGGCCTCGCGTCCGATGGCCGCCCATTCGTCATCCCCCTGCCTCGAAGGCGAAAGAACGCCTTGTAACCGGAGACACTCGCAGGCCTGGGGCTTGCGGAAATCATTCAAATGAATGAGGCCCGGCGCTTTTCTTCTTGTTGCTCAACGCGAGCGGGCTCGGGCTTGACGGGACGCCGCCGTCCAGTGCTGATCGCTCGCCAGCCATGACCTCTCGCCTCTCAAAACCTGAAATCGAGGCCCTGTTCGGCCGCCTGACCGAGGTCTTCGGCGAGCGGATTTCCTCGGTCGCCCTGGCGCTGGAGCACCACGCCCAGGACGAGGGCTATCACCGGGCCGGCGCGCCGGACCTGGTGGCCTTTCCCGCCAGCACCGAAGAGGTGGCGAAGGCCATCGCGCTTTGCGCCGCCGTTCGCTGTCCGGTCATTGCCTGGGGGGCAGGCACCTCGCTGGAGGGCAATGGCCTGGCCAGCCAGGGCGGGCTCTGCCTGGACCTGTCGCGAATGACCTCGGTGATCGGCGTCCAGCCGCGGGATCTGAGCGCCACCGTCCAGGCCGGCGTGCGCCGCGAACAGCTGAACGCCGAGCTGAAGGGGACCGGGCTCTACTTCCCCATCGATCCAGGCGCCGACGCCACCCTTGGCGGCATGGCGGCCACCCGCGCCTCGGGCACCAATGCGGTCAAGTACGGCACCATGCGGGCCAATGTGCTGTCCTGCACCGTGGTCATGGCGGACGGCAGGGTGGTGCGCACCGCGCGCCGCGCCCCGAAAAGCTCGGCCGGCTACGACCTGACCGCGCTCATGGTCGGCTCGGAAGGCACGCTGGGGGTGATCACCGAGCTGACGGTCCGCCTCTATCCCCTGCCCGAGGCGGTGGTCGCCCTGGTCTGCCCGTTCGAGACCATCGAGGGCGCGGTGCAGGCGGTGATCGCCGCGATCCAGCTCGGCCTCGGCGCGGCGCGGCTCGAATTCCTCGACGCCCCGATGATGGCGGCGCTGAACCTGTATGAGAAGACGTCTTACGCCGAGACGCCGACTCTGTTCGTCGAGTTCCATGGCTCGCCCGCCTCCGCGCCCCTTCAGGCGGCGCAGTTCGAGGACTTCATCGGTGGCCTTGGCGGGGCGGTGGCGCAGCGCGCGACCCTGCCGGAAGACCGCACGGCGCTTTGGAAGGCGCGGCACAATGCGCTCTATGCCGCGCGGGCTTTACGGCCGGGCGCACGCGCGGTGATCACCGACGTCTGCGTGCCCATCTCGCGTCTGGCGGACTGCCTGCTCGAGACCCGCGCCGATCTCGACGCCTCATCGCTGACCGCGACCGTGGTCGGTCATGTCGGGGACGGCAATTTCCATTGCCTGATCCTGGTCGATCCGGCCGATCCCGCTCAGGTCGCCGAGGCGGAGGCCCTGCACGAGGCCATGGCGCGGCGCGCCATCGCCATGGACGGCACCTGCACCGGCGAGCACGGTGTGGGCCTGGGCAAGCGCGACCTTTTGGTCGAGGAGCTGGGCTCGGCCATCTCGACCATGGCCGCCATCAAGGCCGCGCTCGATCCGCACGACATCCTCAATCCCGGCAAGATCCTTCCGGCGGCATCAAACGAGAGGCGCGGCCCATGAGGCAGAACCTGGCGCTGGCGAAGTGGCGCGCCGGCCAGCAGACCATCGGGGCCTGGCTGTCGCTGGCCAATACCCATTCCGCCGAACTCCTGGCCCATGCCGGGTTCGACTGGCTGTGCATCGACCTGCAGCACGGCCTGCTCGACTATCAGGATCTGCTGCACATGCTGCCGGCCATCTCGACCACGGACGTAACGCCGATCGTACGGGTGGCCGGCAACGAGCCCAGCCAGATCATGAAGGTGCTCGACGCTGGCGCCATGGGGGTCATCGTGCCCCTGGTCAACAACCGCGCCGAGGCCGCCGCCGCGGTCGCCGCCTGTATGTATCCGCCGCTGGGCGGTCGCTCGTTCGGTCCCGCCCGCGCGGCGCTCTACGGCGGACGCGGCTATGCGGCCGAGGCCAATGACCAGATCGCCTGCATCGTCATGATCGAGACCCGCGAAGGCATCGACAATCTGGAGGAGATCGTCTCGACGCCAGGCCTGGGCGGCGTCTATATCGGGCCGAGCGATCTGGCCCTGTCCCTGGGCCTGCCGCCGCTCGGCGACACCGACGATCCGCTGCATCTGGAGACGGTGGCCCGCATCCTGGCCGCCTGTAAACGCCAGGGCGTGCCGGTCGGGATTCACACCGGCGGCCTGGCCTATACGCGGATCAGGGTTGAGGCCGGCTTCGATTTCGTCACTCTGGGCTCCGACGCCGGCTTCATGATGCGGGCCGCGGCGGCCGACCTGGCCGCCGCGCGCGCCTGACGGGTCGACGCACCGGGGGGAAGTCCATGAGCAGTCAGGCGGCGCGCCGG
>CALAEG010000367.1 GCA_937890965.1 uncultured Caulobacteraceae bacterium
GTCTAATAGCAGCGTCGGTCGATCGACTTCGAAGACTGGCACGTCCGCGAGCGCACCCAGGCGCAGAGCCCGGCAGTCGAATCCGGCGCCAAGGATCACGACTTGCTCGGTGCCCGCGCCGACCGCTTCGGCGACCCACGAATCGATCACGCGCGTCCGCGACACCCCCGACGACCATGCGCCCGGCCAACGTTCATCAACGTATCGCTCAAGCAATGCACCGACGCCGGGAATGCGGGCGGCGACGACTGCAGCGTGGAGCCCCGATGTGAGGAAGCATGGCGCGAACCTGTCGTCGAACAGCGCCATTCGACCCCGCGCGGACTCCAGCGCTCGGAAGAACGCCATGTACCTAGCCGTGCGGCTGATGGCGTTGGGGACTTGGATGCTCATGTCGTCAACCAATACTCTAAGAGAACACTTGTTCTCTATATGCACCTAACTTTCAATTCAAGGGCGAGATCAACTGGGATTTAGCGCGGGCTGGCCGATGTAGGCGACTACGGCGCTGTCCGCCAAAGCACCCGTTGGCGGACTGTCCTACCGCTCTTAGGCGTCGCGCGGGGTGGCGGAGCTTCGCGCATGGGTGCCAAGCGTCTGATTCAATCCACTAGGTCGCGGACATGGGCGGAACGGCCCGCCAAATTCAAACTGACCCACCACCTCTCCGAGCGGCCGCAGGCCTGAAGTCGGCTTGACCCCTGGCGGCCGGAGCGTAGTTTGATCGGGAGTCTCCGGGGAGCCCTGCTTGTAGGGGCTGAGAGGCTGCTTTGCGTCTTTAAGGCGCGGCGCGGCGACCCGCTGAACCTGATCCGGGTCATGCCGGCGAAGGGAGAGAGCCGAGTTCGGGCCCAAGGACCGGATTCCTTTTTCCACCCACGCCCGGCCGGCCCCACAAGGGAGTTGGCGATGCAGTTGATCATCAACGGAGAGGCGCGGACCTTCGCCGAACTCAGCGATATCGCCGCCCTGGTCGCCGCCTTGAAGCTGGATCCGCGCAAGGTGGCCGTCGAACGCAATCTCGAGATCGTGCCGCGCTCGACCTATGCGCGGGCGCGGCTTTGTGACGGCGACCGGATCGAGATCGTGCACTTTGTTGGAGGCGGATGAGGACATGGACGGCTCGACCCCTATCGACGACACCTGGACCGTCGCCGGCCGCACCTTCCGCTCGCGGCTGATCGTCGGCACCGGCAAATACAAGGACTATGCCCAGAACGCCGCCGCGGCCGAGGCGGCGGGCGCCGAGATCGTCACCGTGGCGCTGCGGCGGGTCAATCTGGACGATCCGAGCCAGCCCCGGTTGACCGATCACGTCAGCCCCGAGCGCTTCACCTTCATGCCCAACACCGCCGGCTGCTACACCGGCGAAGAGGCGGTGCGCACCCTGCGCCTGGCGCGAGAGGCCGGCGGCTGGGATCTGGTCAAGCTGGAGGTGCTCAGCGACACCAAGCACCTCTATCCCGACATGGAAGAGACACTGCGGGCCCTGAAGCTGCTGGTCGCCGACGGCTTCGACGTCATGGTCTATTGCACCGACGATCCGGTCTATTGCGCCAAGCTGGAGGACGCCGGCGCGGCGGCCATCATGCCGGCGGGCGCGCCGATCGGCTCCGGGCTCGGCCTGCAGAACCGACTCAATATCGGCCTGGTGGTCGAGCAGGCGAGGGTGCCGGTGCTGGTCGATGCCGGCGTCGGCACGGCCTCGGACACGGCCCTGGCCATGGAGCTGGGCTGCGACGCGGTGCTGATGAACACCGCCATCGCCCAGGCCAGGGATCCGATCCGCATGGCCCGCGCCATGAAGCACGCGGTCATCGCCGGCCGCGAAGCCTTTCTCGCCGGCCGCATGCCCAAGCGGATGTACGCCGACCCGTCCTCGCCGCTGGCGGGGTTGATCTGAGGCGCGGATACGCTGGAGTTTGACCTCTCTTCGCCGAAGCCGTCGCTCCGGCGTCGGGCGTGTCCCCGACGTCATACAGGTTCGCGTGGCGGCCTGCTTCCGCTAGGTTCTGGCGAGGATGACGGAACGTCCAAACCTGCTCCCTGGCGCTTTCGCGGGTACGGCGGCCGCCTACGCCCGATACCGGCCGCCCTATCCGGAGACTCTGACACGCGACCTCCTCGAGCGCGCGGCGGTTGGGCGGCAAGGCGCTCTGCTGGATCTGGCCTGCGGACCGGGACGGGTGGCGCTGGAGCTGGCGGCCTCGTTCAGGTCCGTCTGGGCGATCGATCTGGAACCCGAGATGGTCGACGTGGGCAGACAGGAGGCGACGCGACGGGCGATCGACAATGTCACCTGGTACGTGGGCCGGGCCGAAGACCTCGCCGCACCGGCCGAAGCCTTCGACCTCATCACGATCGGTGAAGCGTTCCACCGCCTTGATCAAGCCCTGATCGCGGAAAAGGCTCTGGACTGGCTGAGACCCGGCGGGTGTCTCGCGACCCTGGGCGGCGTCGGCATCCTCGACGGTCGGGAGCCCTGGCAGACGATGGTCGCCCAGGTCGCGCACCGATGGATGGCTCGAGCCTTTCCGGGCGGATGGGGTGTCGCCCGGGTTGGGACGGAGGTTGGTCCAGGCAGCCAGGAGCGGGTGATTCGAGGCGCCGGCTTCATCGAGGTGATGGAGCGGACGTTCGGCGCGCCGCGCGATTGGACCTTCGCGGAAATCCTTGGGTATCTGCAATCGACTTCGGTGTGTTCGAGGAAGGCGCTCGGCGACGACTTCGAGGCGTTCGCGGCGGAACTCAGAGCCGTCCTTCTCGAACGGGCCCACTCGCTGACCTTTCATGAAACCCAGAGCTTCAGCTACACGCTGGCCCGAAAGCCTCGCTGACCCGAGGGTTGGCATCCGGCCAAGAAAAAGGCCCTCCTCCCGGCAAGGGAGAAGGGCCTTGATCTTCACGCTCGAGCGGGGTCGTCCCGCCCTCGAACGGTGATCCTTAGAACGGATAGATGGCGTGGCGAAGCGCCGAAGGGGGCAGTTTCGCGAGCAGCTCGAAGCCATCCGTGAAGGCTTCGCTGATCCAGCGGATAAAGGATTTGATCATGATCGGTTCTCCAAGCTCTGCCGAACCGCGATTGTGCGATGCAGCAATTTGAGTTGGATATGGTGCACCGCACCATGAACGTCAAGGGATCATCTAAACACTGTTCAGGTATGATTTTTGCGCGCCGCGGCGATGGCCGCGTGCAGGGCGTCGGTGTCGTCGCCGGGGATCATGGTCCCGCCGACGATGAAGGCCGGCGTGCCCTGGACGCCCAGATTGGTGGCCAGTTCGCGCACGGCCTGCAGTTGGGCCGCGGTCTCCTGCTTCAGCGGCGGTGCGTCCAGGCTCGCCGGATCGACATGGTGGG
>CALAEG010000368.1 GCA_937890965.1 uncultured Caulobacteraceae bacterium
CCGATCCGGGCGGCGCGGCCTTCGTGGTCTTCAAGGGGTCCAGCCCCGAAGGCCCGCCCACCGGCGCGCCCGGCGAGGCGGGTTATGCCGGCTGGCACGAGCTGATGGCCGGGGACAGCGCCCGCGAGTTCGACTTCTATTCCGGCCTGTTTGGCTGGGAAAAGACCGGTGTGCACAACATGGGCGGCGACATGGGCGGCTACATCCTGTGGACAGACGGCAGGGGCGCGGACACCGGCGGCATGATGACCAAGCCGCCCTTCCTGCCCGTGCCCATGTGGAACTACTATTTCCGGGTCGACAGCGTCGATGCGGCCGTCGAGCGGATCAAGGCCGCCGGCGGCGTCGTCACCAACGGGCCAATGGAGGTGCCCAGCGGCGACTGGATCGTCCAGGGCGCCGATCCGCAAGGGGCGGCCTTCAACCTGCTCAGCGCCACGCGCTGAACAGGCTTTGGGGTCAGGCGTTGAAGTTCAGCTTCAGCCCAGGCCGGGGCCAGCGGGTCTTGAACAGCTTGCCGGTCGCGGACGCGGTGATCCAGGCATCGCGCATGTCGGCGCCGCCGAAGCAGATATTGGTGGTGATCAGGTCCGGCACCGCGAAATGCTCCGTCGAGCCGTCGGGATCGAAGGCGGTGATGCCGCCATTGATGATGGTCGCCACGCAGACCTTGCCGCCGGCCTCGACCGCCAGGCTGTCGAGCAACTGATAGCCCTGAAGATTGCAGACCACCCGGCCGGGCGCGAAGCCCAGCTCGGCGACCTGGCCGGGACCGGTGATGTCGAAGGCCCACAAGCGGCCGATATTGGTGTCGGCGGCATAGACCACCGTCTCGTCGGGCGAGAGGCCGACGCCGTTGGGCGAGATCAGGTGGTCGCGCACCCGGACGATCTTCGAGCCGTCGGCCTGGGCGTAATAGAGCCCGCCGAACTTGCGGCCCTCGGGCGTCGAGCAGCCATGGTCGGTGAACCAAAAGGCGCCGGACTTGTCGAAAACGAGGTCGTTCGGCCCGATGAGCCGGCGGCCGTCGCACTCGCTGTAGAGGGTGGTGACGGCGCCGGTCGCGAGATCGACGCGCTGGATCATGCCGCCCGTGTGGCTGGGCGGCGTTGCGCCCGGGACGTTCATCCCGTTCATCTTCTGGAATTGGAAGGCGCCGCCGTTGTTGCAGATATAGACCGCGCCATCGGGTCCGATGGCCGCGCCGTTCGGGCCGCCGCCCACCTCGGCGATGATGCTGGTCTTGCCGTCCGGCGTGACACGGGTCAGCGTCTTGCGTTCGATCTCGACCAGCACCACCGAGCCGTCGGCCATGGCGATCGGGCCTTCCGGAAACTGAAAGCCTTCGGCGACGAGCTTGAGGTCGAGGTCCATGCGTTGCGCTCCCTGATCGCCGCGCGTCCGGCGGCGTTTGCGGCGGACTATAAACAGGCGTTTGAGCGGAGCGCTAGCGGCGCTCCAGGGTGCGGAAGACGAAAGGGTGCTCGTCGACATCGCTCGCCGGATGCGCCTCGCGGCTGACCTCGACCCAGCCGCTCTCGTCGAAGGGCGGAAAGATCACGTCGCCGGGAACCTCCGCCTCGACCTCGGTCAGGTAGATGCGGCCGGCCTTGGGCAGGGCAAGCGCGAAGAGCGCCGCGCCGCCGATGACGCAGACCTCGTCGACGCCATCTTCTTCCGCCTGTTCGCGGGCGATCTGCAGGGCTTCGGAAAAGTCTTCGCTGCGGACGGCGTTTCTGGGTTCGAACGAGCCGTCGCGGGTGAGCACGATATTGGTGCGGCCGGGCAGCGGCCGGCGCGGCAGGCTGTCCCAGGTCTTGCGGCCCATGATCACCGGCTTGCCAAGGGTCAGCGCCTTGAAATGGGCCATGTCGCTCGCCAGCCGCCAGGGCAGGGCCCCGTCGCGGCCGATGACGCCGTTCTTCGCCCGCGCGACAGGTCCGAGAGTTAGCTGGATCGACATTCAAACACCTCTACCATGGCCGGACGCGCGAGGGCGGGGGCCATTCATGTCGAAAACAGTTCAAGCGGTGATCCTGGGCTTTGTCGTCGCCCTGGTCGCGGGTCTCGGCTTCGGGTTCGTCATGGGCCTGGACGGTGAAAACCACACGGGCACGGCGACCATGGGGGGACTGGGCGCTGGGGTGGTGGCCGCCTACCTGTTCGGCAACTTGGCCGGCAACCGCCGTATCGCCAATGCCAGCAGCGCCGAAAAGGCCGCGGCGCTCAGCCGGCGGCCGCCGCCGGGCAAGGCGCTCATCTTCCTCTACCGCGAGGGCTTCGTGGCCAAGCTGGCGGGCCTGAACATCATGATCGACGGCAAGCCCGTCGCCCAGCTGAAGAGCCCACGCTTCACCTGCGTCGTCGTCCCGGCCGGACCCCACGCCATATCGGCCAAGTTCGGCGGCCTTGCCGGGGCGCAGAGCCTGATGGGCGAATGTGCGCTGGACGCGCCGGCCGACGGCGCCGCGGCGGTGCGGATGACGGCGCAGCTGACCATGACCAAGGGCGGCATCAAGCTGGAGCCGCAGGCGGACGTGGCTGCGGTAAAACTACGCTTGGCTGGCATGCCGATGACGCCGCCGGACCTGGCCGAGCTGTAGGTCCTCAGACCGCGATCGGCGCCTTGATCGCGGGGTGGGCCTTGTAGTCCTCGAGCGCGAAGTCTTCGTAGTCGAAGGCGAACAGATCGGTCTTGGCCGCCAGCCTGAGCGTGGCGAAGGGCAGGGGCTCGCGGGTCAGCTGCAGTTTCGCCTGCTCGACATGGTTCAGATAGAGGTGGGCGTCGCCGAAGCTGTGCACGAACTCGCCGGGTTCGAGCCCGACCGCCTTGGCCATCATCATGGTCAGCAGCGCATAGCTGGCGATGTTGAACGGCACGCCCAGAAAGGTGTCGGCGGAGCGCTGATAGAGCTGGCAGGACAGCCGGCCCTCGGCGACGAAGAACTGGAACAGGCAATGGCAGGGCGGCAGCGCCATGGCATCGACATCGGCCGGGTTCCAGGCGGTGACGATGTGGCGGCGGCTGTTGGGGTTTTCGCGGATCGAGCCGACCACATTGGCGATCTGGTCGATGCTGCGGCCGTCCGGAGCGGCCCAGGAGCGCCATTGCTTGCCATAGACCGGGCCAAGCTCGCCATCGGCGTCGGCCCATTCGTCCCAGATGCTGACGCCGCGCTCTTGCAACCAGCACACATTGGTGTCGCCGCGCAGGAACCAGAGCAGCTCAAGCGCGATCGACTTGAAATGCAGCCGCTTGGTGGTGAGCAGCGGAAAGCCCTGGGCGAGATCGAAGCGGATCTGCCGGCCGAACACGCCAAGGGTTCCGGTGCCGGTGCGGTCGTCTCGCCTGACCCCATTGGCCAGGATGTCGGCCAGCAGGTCGAGATATTGCCGCTCGGGATGCGCGGCGATGGCGGCGTGAGCGTTCATGGGTCGCTCATTGTGCGGCAGAATCAGCCCAGCCGCCATTCAAACGCGAGCCCCCGTCCACAGATTCTCGCCGCTAGCCGGCGAAGCCGCCGCTGTCGAGAAAGACCCGCTCCTCGGCGGTCATGACGCGCCCGAACGCGGCGTTTCGATGCGGGAACCGCCCGAACTTGCGAATGATTTCGCGATGTTCGACGGCGTATTTCAGATTGCTCAGCTCGCCGGTCTCGGCGTCGTAGGCCTCAAACAGGGCCACGGCCAGATCCTGATCGGCCAGATCTTCAGAGTGCATGAATGGCATGTAGAAGAAGCTGCGCAGCTCATCGGTGGTCGCCCGGTCCTTGCCCGTTTCAATCGACGCCCGCGCGATGCTCCTGGCCAAGGGATCGGTGGCGAAGGCATGGGCCGAGCCGCGGTAGAGATTGCGCGGAAACTGGTCGAACAACAGGATCAAGGCCAGCGCCCCGTCCGCGGTCGCCTCCCAGGCGGCGTGTTCGCCGCGCGCGGCGGCGTGGTGCACGGGCTCGAAGCGCAGGCGGATGGCGTCATCGAAGGCGCCGGACTTGGTCCACCATCTGTCCGGCCCGGCCTTGGTCCAAAATCCGGTGACATCGGCGGGGGTTGCGGCCATGGTGAGGCTCCAGGCTGGCTCAGAGCAGGTTGAGGAAAAGTGTGAAGCGGTTTTCCGCCGGCAACCCGCTCTAAACCCTAGGAATCAATCACGTTTATGATTTTGGATTGTTCAATCCAAAATCATCGTGATCTCGGCCAAGGTGAACCCCAGTCGGGCGATCCGTTCAAGCCCCGTTCAGCGCGCCGCGGTCATTGTAACCGTATCGAAGCTCGTGCGTTCAAAGCATAGCCTCAGAGGAGCGAAACCCATGAAACGAATCGCAACAGCGGCGCTGGTGGTCTGCCTGATGAGCGGAACCAGCGCGCTCGCCCAGTCCAGCAGCCAGCACCACGACAAGGCCGCCGGTCCGCCGAAGGGCGCCGGTCCGACCCACGGCGGCCCGCCGGGCGGCCCGACAGTGCGTACCCTCCCCGCCGGCGGGGTCCATCCGGGCGGTCCCGTGGGACCAGTCGGCAATGCCGGGGCCTTCCACACCCAGGGCGGCCCAACCGGCTTCCAGACGCAGGATCGCAGCATCCACCGCAACAGCGTCCAACCGCAGGCGGTCGTCAGCCAGCCCACCGGGCGCTCGTTCAACAGCGGAAACTTCCGGCCGAGCTTCGGCGCGCCCGGCTTCCGTCCCGGCGGCAACCGGCCGCAATACAATCCGCAGTTCTTCCCGCACACCTTCAATGCCGGCAATCGCTTCCAATGGCGCAACGGGCCGTGGCGCGGGCCGCAGGGCT
>CALAEG010000369.1 GCA_937890965.1 uncultured Caulobacteraceae bacterium
CGCTGGTGCCGATGCCGAAGGCCAGGGCCCCGAAGGCGCCGTGGGTCGAGGTGTGGCTGTCGCCGCAGACGATGACCATGCCCGGCTGGGTGCGGCCCTGTTCGGGACCGACCACGTGGACGATGCCGTTCCTGGGGTCGCCCATGGGGAAGAATTCGATGCCGGCCTCGGCGACATTGCGGCCGAGCGTCTGCAGTTGAAGGCGCGCCTCGTCGTCGGCGACGGCGTCGACGCCGAGGGCCTGGCCCTCGGTGGGCACATTATGGTCGGCCACGGCCAGGGTTAGGTCCGGCCGGCGAACGGATCGATGCGCCGTGCGGAGGCCGGCAAAGGCCTGCGGGCTGGTGACTTCGTGGATCAGGTGCAGATCGACATAGAGGATGGTCTCGCCATTCGGGTCTTGGCTGACCACGTGGGCGTCCCAGATCTTGTCGTAGAGGGTTTTGCCGGACATGGCCGGCATGTAGTGCGGCGCCCCCGGCCAAGTCCAGGGGCGCAGCGGTCTTATCGGCATCCGATCAGGCGCGGGCGCCGATCATCGAATGCGTCTCCATGGGCTCGGGCAGGCAGCCCATGTCGCTGAGCGTGGCGCGGATGCCCGCATCCAGCGCGGTGTGCGGTTCCGAGCCGAGGAAGGCGACCAGCTTGGTGTTGTCGAGCCCGATCGGCTTTTCGTGCAGGTAGCGCATCTCGATCAACTCGCGGAAGGTCTCCACGAAGGGCGCCAGCGCATAGACCATCGCATAGGGGAAGGGCCGAATCGGCAGCTTTGGCGTGGCCGTCACGCGGCGGATCGAGGCCGCCAGCTCGTCGGCGCGGTCCAGCCAGTGGCCCCCGACATGGAAGATGTCGAAATCGGCCAGGTCGGCCTCGCGATCCAGCAGCCGCGCCGTCGTCTCGCCCACGTCGGGCAGATAGGCGAAGGCGTGGCCGACATCGCCCGGGCCTGTGGCATAGACCGAGCGAATGCGTCCACGGCCGCGGGTCGTCTGCCAGCCCAGGACGCTGTTGGGCGCGGCCGGACCGAAATAGTCGCCGGCGCGGACGATCAGCACCTTGGCGCCCTCGACGCTGGCGATGCGCAGCATGGTTTCCATCTCGACCCTGATCTTGCCCTTGCGGGTGATCGGGGCCTGGGGCGCGTCCACGGCGATATGGGCCCCCGAGTCGGGGGCGAAGTTGTAGACGTTGCCGGGAAAGACGATCCGCGCGCCGTTGTGCTCGGCCGCCGCGATGGTCGAGCGCAGCATCGGGATCGCCAGGCCACGCCAGTTGCGATAGCCGGGCGGGTTGGCGCCGTGGACGATCACGGACGCGCCTTCGGCGGCGGCCATCACATCGGCCGGGTTCATGGCGTCGCCCTTGATCCATTCCATCGGGGTGCGCGGGCCGGCCTTCTGTGCGGCGGCCTCAGGATTGCGGGCCAGCGCCCGGATATGCCAGCCGCGCTTCAGCAGCGCCTGGGCGGTATGGCCGCCGAATGAGCCGGTAATACCGATCACCAGCGCGGTCTTGCGGGCGGCTTGGGGGGTGGATTGGGTCATGGGTCTGCTCCGTTGATGAGCGGACCATGCAGTGAACCCGACCTATACGGAATTGCCGGAATCCGTGGATCGGTTATACATTTCTGTATGATCACTCCGGACTGGGACCTCTACCGCGCCTTCCTGGCCGTCCTCGACACCGGCAGCCTGTCGGGTGCGGCTCGCGCGCTTGGCCTGACCCAGCCGACGGTCGGACGGCAGATCGAGGCGCTGGAGGCGTCGCTGGGCGCGGTCCTCTTCACCCGTTCCCCAGGGGGTCTGCGGGCCACTGAAGCCGCCTTGGCGCTGCAGCCCCATGCCCAGGCCATGGCCAGCGCCGCCGAAGCCCTGTTGCGCACCGCCTCTGGCGAGGCCGATCAGCCTCGCGGCGTGGTGCGGGTGACGGCCAGCCACATCGTCGGCGCCGAGATATTGCCGCCGATCCTGACGCGCTTTCATGAAGCCCATCCGGAAGTGATCATCGAACTCGATCTCTCGGACCGACAGGAAGACCTGCTCCGCCGCGAGGCCGATATCGCCGTACGCATGGCGCGACCGACGCAAGGCGCCCTGACCGCCCGGCGGGTCGGCGTGGCGCCCGTCGGCCTCTTCGCCCATCGCCGCTATCTGGAGCGCCACGGAACCCCCGAACGGCTGGAGCCCGGCCTGGCCGGCATCGGCTTCGACCGGAATGTCCAGATGCTGGCGGCGCTCAGGGACCTGCAACTGCCGCTGACCCGCGAACACTTCGCCTTCCGCTCGGACAGCGATCTGGCGCAGTTGGCGGCGCTCAGGGCCGGCTTTGGCATCGGCGGCTGCCAATACGGCATCGCCCGCCGCGACCCCGACCTGATCCCCGTCCTGACCGAGGCCTTCCGCTTCGACCTCGAGGTCTGGGTGGCCATGCACGAGGACCTGAAGTCGAGCCTGCGCATGCGGCTGATGTTCGATGCTCTGGTCGACGGGATGGCCGAATACGTCGCGGAGTCGCGGCCCTAAACGAGCACCGAACCCATCAGGTGGATTGCGTCGCGTCGGGCAGGCCGAGGATCCGCTTGGAGATGATGTTGTTCTGGATCTCGGCCGAACCGCCATAGATCGACATCGCCTTGCCGGAGAGCCAGCCGCGCACGGTTTGCAGCTCGTCGGACGTAAAGGCGTCGCCGTCCCAGCCAAGGCCCTGGTGACCCATGATCTCCAGGGTCAGTTCCGAGCGGGTCTGGGCGACGTTGGTCGCCGAGTTCTTCAGGACCGACGCCGCATTGCCGGGATTGGCGTTGCCGCGCGCCTCGGCCGTCGCCCTGGCGATGGTCAGACCGTGGGCCTTGGTATCCATTAGGTGTCGGGCCACGCGGGTGCGCAGGTCGGAATCGGCGATGCGGCCGGCCTCGTCGACGCCGACGTAGCTTTTGGCCATGTCCTGCAGCGGCGTCGAGCGGCCGCCGCCCATGCCGCCGGCGCCGGTCTGGCTGGCGCGTTCGTGCTGCAACAGCCGCTTGCCGACGCTCCAGCCCTTGTTGAGGTCGCTGAGCATGTCGTCCTTGGCCGCCCGCGCATCGGTGAAGAAGGTCTCGCAGAAGGGCGAGGCGCCGGCGATCAGCTTGATCGGGCGGGTCTCGATCCCCGGCTGGTGCATGTCGATGAGCAGGAAGCTGATGCCTTCATGCTTCTTGGAGGTGTCGGTGCGCACCAGGGCGCCGCACCAGTCGGCGTACTGGGCGCCGGAGGTCCATATCTTCTGGCCGTTGACCTTCCAGTGGTCGCCGGCGTCCTCGCACTTGGTGGTCAGCGAGGCGAGGTCCGAGCCCGCGCCCGGTTCGGAATAGCCCACGCACCAGCGCACCTCGCCCTTCACGATCGGCGGGATGTGGCGCTTCTTCTGTTCCGGCGTGCCGTAGTCGAGGATGGTTGGGCCGATCATGGTGATGCCCATGCCGACACTGTGGATCGGGTTGAAGGCGCCGACCTTGTCCATTTCCTGTTGCAGCACCCGCGCCTGGAGGACCGAGAGGCCGCCGCCGCCGTATTCCGTCGGCCAGGTCGGGGTGGTCCAGCCCTTGTCGGCGAGACGCTTGCGCCAGGCCGCTAGGTCGCCGGCGGGCGTACCGCCTTCCATCAAGTTCATCGCCTCGCCGGCCTTGCCCCTGAGCGATGCGGGGAAGTTGGCCTCCAGCCAAGCGCGCGCCTCGCCGCGGAAGGTCTCCAGTTCGACGTCGGCGCCGAAGTCAGCCATCTCATCCACTCCCGATTCGATCTGGACCCGGGATCGCCGGGCCCTATTTTCCGCCACACTAACGCCCGCGCACAGCGTCGCAAGCCCGCGTTCAGCTGACGTGGCGGAAGCAATCGGCAGGGAAACCGGGGGTTTTGACCCGGGCGACCGGCTCTCGGCCTAGTCTTCGGCGGCCTGTTCGTCGGCTTCGCCGCGGCCGAGCGAGCCCATGGCGCGTTC
>CALAEG010000370.1 GCA_937890965.1 uncultured Caulobacteraceae bacterium
GTACTTCACCCAGGCCGAGATGGGCCGCCTGAAGGCCGCCGGCTATACGGCCGACCTGACCAGCCTCGAGGACGGCGTCGCCGACTACGTCCAGACCTACCTCGTCAAGCCGGATCCGTACCGCTAGCGCCGAACCCTCCAAGCGGACCGCTCGCCGCGGGCCTCGGCCTCGTGTAACCCTCGGCGGGTCATGGCCGGACGTGTGCTGAGCTTCAGGGACTGGTTGCGTTTGAGCGCGGCGCTGCTGCTGGCCCTGGTCATTATCGCGGCCCTGCGCTGGCGCCACGACATCGTCGAGACCATGCTCGATCCCAAGATCCCGTTCCAGACCTACCGGCCGCCGCCGGCGCCCGACTACGCCACGCCGGCCGCCTGGGCGCTGCTCCCGGCGCATGCGGATGCCGCCGGCCCCTCTGACCCGCCCGCCGACGTCTTCTTCGTCCATCCCACCACCTTCGACGGCGGCCGCGACTGGAACGGCCCGATCGGCGACGCCAAGGCGGCCCGCATCCTGAGCGGGGCCATGCTGCCCAACTATGCCCAGCCCTTCGCGCGCGGGGGGCGGCTATTTGCGCCGCGCTATCGCCAGGCCAGCCTCTATACGGCGCTCACCCTGCGCGACGACGCCCGCGACGCGCGTAGGTTCGCCTATGGCGACGTGCGCCTGGCCTTCGATTATTTCCTCGACCATTTCAATCAGGGCCGGCCGCTGATCGTCGTCGGCGTCGAACAGGGCGGCACGCTGGTCGACCGGCTGATGCGCGAGGAGCTGGCCGCGCGGCCGACCCTGATCCGCCGGCTGGCCGCGGTCTATGTGATCGACGCCACCGTGCTCGCCGGCGACCACGGCCCCAAAACCTCGCTGCCGGCCTGCGCGCAACCGGGCCAGCCGCGCTGTCTGGTCGGCTGGAACCAGGAATTCGCCTTCGACCAGGCCGACATCCGCCAGGTGTTCGAGCGCTCCCTGGTCTGGGGTCCGAACGACGAGCTCGAAGTCGACGCCGGCCGGCCGATCCTCTGCGTCAATCCGATGCTGGGGGCGCAAAGCGATGCGCTGGCGCCGGAGCGGCTGAACCGCGGCGCGGTGGCGGCGTCGGACGTCGAACCCGGCGCCCGGCCGGCCTTCCTCGGGCGCCAGGTCTCCAGCCAGTGCGTCGACGGGATCCTGCGCGTCTCGGCCCCCCGCTCGCCGTCGCTGAAAGTACAGGGCGGCTGGCTCGAACGGTTGAAGGAGCCCGCCTTCAACCTCTTCTACGCCGACGAGGAGGCCGATGCGTCTGCGCGGGTCGCGGGGCTGCTGCGGATGCCGGACTACAAGCCGCCGGCCCCGCCGCAGCCGCCTGGCTAGCCGCCGCCCTTGTCGCCCCGCCCGTTCTTGGCCATACCCACGACCCAGGCGGATGTGGCGGAACTGGTAGACGCACTAGATTTAGGTTCTAGCGGGGTGACCCGTGGAGGTTCGAGTCCTCTCATCCGCACCAGCGTGCTTTGCGCTTGGACCGGGGCTGTGCGCATGACATAAGGGCGCGCGTTTCCCGCCGCCGTATCTTCGGCGGCGGCTTACGTTTGGGCCATAGCGCCATGGCGGCGCTCGTTCTCTTCCGGAAGTTTGAGATGTCGATGCAGATCGTTGAAAAATCGGGCGAAGGCCTCAGCCGCGTCTACGGCGTTTCGATTTCGGCCCAGGAGCTGGGCCAGAAGCTGGATGCGCGCATCGCCGAGATCGCGCCGCAGCTCAACCTGAAGGGCTTCCGCCCCGGCAAGGTGCCGGCCGCCCACGTGCGGCGCATCTATGGCCGCTCGCTGATGGGCGAGGTGGTGGAGCAGACGCTGAGCGAAACCAGCCAGAAGGTGCTGGACGACAACCAATTGCGCGTCGCTTCGCAGCCGGATCTGAAGCCCGAATCCGACATGGAAAAGGTGCTGGCCGGCCAGGCCGACCTTTCCTACGAGTTGGCGGTCGAGGTGATGCCGGAGTTCGAGCCGGTCGATCCCGCGACGCTGAAGCTGGAACGGCCGGTGCACAACCCGACCGAAAAGGACGTGGATGCGGCGCTGGCCGATCTGGCCCAGCAGGCCCGCACCTATGAGCCGCGCACCGGCAAGTCGGTGAAGGCCAAGACCGGCGACCAGATGGTCATCGACTTCAATGGCCGCGTCGACGGCGAGGCGTTCGAGGGCGGCCAGGCTGACGATGCGCGCCTGGTGCTTGGCGGCGGCCAGTTCATTCCGGGCTTCGAGGAACAGCTGATCGGCCTTGGGCCGGACGCCAAGAAGACCATAAAGGTGACCTTCCCCACCGACTATCCGGTCGCCAATCTGCGCGGCAAGGACGCCGAGTTCGATGTCGTGGTCAAAGAGGTGCAGGCCCCGGTCGAGGCGGCGCTGGACGACGAGTTCGCCAAGCGGCTCGGCATGGCCGATCTGGAGGCGCTCAGAACCGCGCTGAAGGGCCAGCTCGAAAACGAATACGGCCAGGCGTCGCGCTATCGGCTGAAGCGCGCGCTGTTGGACGCGCTCGACACCGGACACAGTTTCGGCCTGCCGCCGCGCATGGTCGAGGCCGAGTTCGAGGTGATCTGGCGCCAGGTGCTGGCCGACCAGGAAGAGGGCGGCCTGTCGCCGGAAGACGAGGGCAAGTCGGAAGACCAGCTCAAGGCCGAGTATCACAAGATCGCCGAGCGCCGTGTGCGGCTGGGCCTGGTGCTGGCCGAGATCGGCCGCAAGCACGAGGTCAGCGTCTCCGACGACGAGCTGGCCCAGGCCATGCGCGCCGAGGCCATGCGCTATCGCGGCCAGGAACAGCAGGTGTTCGACCAGCTTCGCCAGAGCCCCAACGCCCAGGCGACGCTGCGCGCGCCGGTCTATGAGGACAAGGTCGTCGACCTGTTGTTCGGTCTGGCCCAGATCAAGGACAAGCCGGTCTCCAGGGAAGACCTGCTGAAGGACGACGACCTGCCCGAGGCCTATGGCGCCGGCAAGCCGGAAGACGAGGCCAAGCCGGCGAAACCCGCCAAGGCCGCCAAGGCGAAGGCCGAGCCCGCGAAAGCCGCCGAAGAGGTGAAGCCCAAACCCGTCAAGGCCGAGGCCAAGCCCGCAAAGGCCGCCAAGCCCGAGCCGGTCAAGGCCGAGGCGAAACCGGTCAAGGCCGCCAAGGCTGAACCTGCCAAGGCGTCGCCCAAGGCCGCTGCGCCCAAGGCAGCGCCTCCCAAGGCCGCGGCGCCCAAGGCCAAGACGGTGAAACCCGCCAAGGGCGGCTGAGGCTTAAGGCGCGCCGCTACCGCCTCCTTGCAACCGGGGCTCGGCCACGCGATATCGGGGCTTAAGCCTCATCGGCGCGCCAGCCGCGTCCCAGACGAAAAGGTAGTCCACCCATGCGCGATACTATGTCCACGGCCATGAACCTCGTGCCGATGGTGGTCGAGCAGTCGAGCCGGGGCGAGCGCGCCTTCGACATCTTTTCGCGCCTGCTGCGCGAACGGGTGGTCTTTCTGAACGGCCCGATCGACGACGGCGTCTCGGCGCTGATCTGCGCGCAGCTGCTTTATCTGGAAGCGGAAAACCCCAAGAAGCAGATCGACCTCTACATCAACTCGCCAGGCGGCATGGTCCATTCCGGCTTCGCCATCTACGACACCATGCAGTACATCAAGAGCCCGGTTTCGACCCTGTGCATGGGCATGGCGGCGTCCATGGGCTCCTTCCTGCTGATGGCCGGCGAGCCCGGCCAGCGCATCGCCCTGCCCAATGCGCGGGTCATGCTGCACCAGCCCTCCGGCGGCTTCTCCGGCCAGGCCTCGGACATCGAGCGCCACGCCGAGGACATCATCCGCACCAAGCGGCGCCTGAACGAGCTCTATGCCAAGCATTGCGGCCGCACCTATGAAGAGGTCGAGCGCACCCTCGACCGCGACCACTTCATGACCGCCGACGAGGCTAAGGAGTGGGGCATTGTCGACCGCGTCGACTCCGCCCGCGAGCTCGGCAAGAAGGACGA
>CALAEG010000371.1 GCA_937890965.1 uncultured Caulobacteraceae bacterium
GAGCCCGGTTCGACCCCTCATCCGTCGGCTACGCCGCCACCTTCTCCTGCAGGGGGAGAAGGGATTCTACCCCAGCGCCTTCACCACGGCTTCGACGACGCTGGTCCAGTCGCCGGGCGCGGGTTGGCGGACTGCCTTGACGTTCGGGTACCAATAGGAGTCGGCGCGATCGACGCCCCAGCGCCAGTCGGCGTTCCACCACAGCATCAGGATCACCGGCTTGCCCATGGCGGCGGCCAGGTGGGCGACGCCGGTGTCGGCCGAGACCACCAGGTCGAGGCCCGCGATGATGGCGGCGGTATCGGCCATGTCGGTGATCCAGGTGCTGGGATCGACGATGTCGAGGCTGGGGACGTCGGCCAGCATCGAGGCCGTCTCGCGGTCGTGCAGCGCCACCCATTGGGCGCGCTTTACATCGGCCAGGGGCGCCGCCAAGGCAGCCGGCAGGGTCTTGCGGATGGCCTGGGTCTGGCCGTCGTCGTTCCAGCGCACCTGGCGGGTGCCGAGCACCAGCCCGATCCGCCGCGCGCGCGGTTTCTTCGGGCTCAGCGCCTGCAGCCGTTCGGCCCAGATGGCGGTGTCGGCCGGGTCGGCGCGCAGATAGGCGCGCGGCTTCGGCGGGCCGTCCATCAACCTGAGCACGCCCAGGCTGCAGACGGGCGCCTGGATATCGATCGGCCCGGCAACGGCCAGCCAGCGCTGCTCCGGCTGGCGCGCCGCGGGCCCGGTGGTGGTGACGCTGCTCCATACCCGGGCCTTGGGGAAGTTGAACGCCGTCAGCCGCGCCAGCGGCGGCGCGAGAGCAAGATGCAGCTGGGCGCCGTCGTCGATCAGGCCCTGAAAGGCGGTGGCGAACATGATGGCGTCGCCCAGGCCCTGTTCGCGGTGGATCAGGAGCCGCTTGCCGGCGATCGGCTCGCCGGTCCAGCGCGGCGCGGCGTAGGGGTAGATGCCCAGCCCGTTGAAGCCATAGCTTTCCAGCCGCCGCTCATAGCGCGGCCAGCCGGCCGCGAAGTCCTCGCGCACCAGGTCGAGCATGGCGTGCTCCCAGCCCACGGAGGCATCGCCGGGCGCGTGCTGTTCGGCGCGGTCGAACCAGGTCGCGGCCTCGTCGAAGCGGCGCAGATCCATGGCCAGCTTGGCCATGCGGATCTCCAGCCCGACCATGGCGCCGCCGGCGGCCTGGTAGCGCGCCATCAGCGCCCAGCCCTCGGCCGCGCGGCCGCGCCGCCGGTAAAGGTCGCTGAGGTTGTTCAGCGCGCCGGTATGGGCAGGCTCGATGCGCAACGCCTGTTGGTAGTGGCTGATGGCACGGGTCATCTCCTCGATCGCCTGCAGCGAGACCGCCAGGTTGAAATGGGCCTGGGCGTCGCCGGGCGCGATCCGCGCCGCGCGCTCCAGCAAGGCCAGGGCGTCGGCGCGTTTGCCCTTGGAAGCGGTGGCCAGCGCCCAGAGTTGCAGGGCGAGCGGCTGGTCGGCGGCATCGGAGCCGAGCGCGCGCAACGGGGCCAGGCAATCGTCGACCCGGCCCTGGCTCCAGGCCTGCATCGCCGCGTCGACCGTCATTGAGCGGCCACGAGGGCTTCGAGCGATCTGGCCGTCTCGGCGATGACGCCGGCCCAGTCCCCGGGGCCGGTCTGGCGGATCAGGCGCATGTCGCGATACCAGTAGCTGCGATCGCCGGTGAGCGACCAGCGGCAGTCGGCGAAGTCGTGCAGCAAGAGCCAGACCGGCTTGCCCAGCGCCCCGGCCAGGTGGGCGACCGCGGTGTCGACGGTGATCACCAGGTCGAGCTCGCCGATCAGGGCGGCGGTGTCGTCAAGGCTCCTCAGGTCGGTCGAGACATCGAGCAGGCGGCCGGCGAAGGCCTTCGGCATCGGATCGATCTTCCAGTTCAGTACACTGACGAACTGAACGCCATCGACGGCGGCCAGCGGCGCCATGGTCCCCAGGCTCATGCTCTTCTTCGTGGCGCGACGGCTTGAATCCATCCGGAACAGCGCCGGATTGCTGGCCCAGCACAGGCCGACGCGCAGACCGTTCGCCGCCGGCATCTTCTTGGCGACCGCCTTGCTCCAGCGCTGGCGCGCGTCCTCGGACGAACGCAGATAGACCCTTGGATCGGCAAAGTCCTCCGTATACGTACGAAGTTGATGCATCAAACCGCCGATGGGGATCTGATAGTCGACCTGGCCCAGTTCGGGCAGCCAGGCTGGCGGCGGGTGGTCGCCGGCGAACCGGCCGACCCGGGTTGGCAAGACCCGCGCGGTCGGGAAGGAGGCCTGGAACAGCGGAACCAGCTCGCCGGACACCACCAGGGTGGTCTTTTCCGCTTGGTCGATGACTTCGGCGAGCGCGCTGGCGAACATGATCTGGTCGCCGAGACCCTGTTCGTTGTGGACCAGGATGTGGCGGCCGGCCAGGGGCTCGCCGGCCCAGAGCGGCTGCATGAAGGGGTAGTGGAAGACGCCGTTCAGATGGCCGGCGGCGAACCTTTGTTCGAAGGCCTCCCAGGCCTCGGCGAAACGGTTCTGGAACAGATAGAGCGGGAAGAGTTCCCAGCGGATGATCGGCCGCTCGGGATCGAGCGCCAGGGCGCGCTTGAAGGCGACCTCGGCCTCGTCCATCCGGCGCAGGTGCAGAAGGCAGATGGCCCGGTTCAGGTGCGCCGCCCAACTGGCGTGGCCCAGGGCCAGCTGCCGGTCTGCCCATGCAAGCGAATCCTCGAACCGGTCGAAGCGCCGCAACAACTCGCAGCCGTTGTTCAGGGCGTTGGCGTGCAGTGGGTCGAGCAGCACCGTCCGCCGATAGCCATCGAGCGCCACATCCAGGCGGCCGCGTTCGGCCTCGAAGACGGCCAGGTTGTACCAGGTCTCGGCGTTGAACGGGTCCAGGTGCACCGCCTGCTCGACCATCGCCAGGCAAACGGCCGGCTCGGCCTTGGTGTGCACCACGCTCTTCAGCAGCATGGCGCGCGGCTCCATCGGGGCGCGGGCCAGAAGCTCGTCCAGCCGCTGCTCGGCCGCGCCAGCCTGGCCCGCCCGATAGGCGTCGAACGCCCGCTGATAGAGGGTGTCGAGATCGTCCATGGGCGGGTGTTAGAGCAATGAGGCGGAGTCGGCTACCGAAGGAGGCGGTTCGGCTTGGGGCGCGGCAATTGGACGAAACCGCATATGATGGTGTTATCGAGCCGATCGGGAGACGCTTGGACAATGCGGACGACGCCGTGACCACCGATCCCCTGATCAGCTGTCTGATGGTGACCTTGCCGGTCCCCGAGCGGTTCGAACGCCTCAAGCAGAGCCTGGCCGGCTATGCCGCTCAGACGTACGCGCGGCGCGAGCTGGTCATCGTGGCCAACGGCGGGACGCCCGAGGCGCTGGCGGCGATCAAGGCCCATGTCGCCGGGCTCGGGCGCGACGACATCCGCATCGTCGAGCCGCCGGGAAGCCTGACGCTCGGTGCGCTGCGCAACATCAGCAAGGCCAGCGCCCGCGGCGAGGTCGTCTGCCAGTGGGATGACGACGATCTCTTCCATCCGGAGCGGCTCGAGCGCCAGTTCGAGGCCCTGACGCGGTCGGGAGCGGAGGGGGTCTGCCTTGAACAGGTCATGCAATTCTTCGCCATCGAGCGCCTGATCTATTGTGTCAACTTCCACATCGGCGGCGAGGCCGTCTTCGCCGGCTCGCTGATGTGCTGGACCAGGACGCCGATCGTCTACCCCGAGAGCGGCGAGCGATCGCGGCTGGGCGAGGATACCGATGTCGCCTGCCAGCTGGTGGAGCGCGGCGGGCTGCACGCCCTGGCCGACATGCCGCACCTCTATGTCTACGTTTGCCATGGCGCGAACAGCTGGAGCGACTGGCATCATCGCAGCGTGGCGCGCTATCGCGGCCTGTCGCCGGGCCTGCTCCGGCGCCGCGAGGCGCAGCTTCGCCAGGACCTGTCGGTGTTCGATTTCGGGCCGGGGGCCGTTACCGTGCAAGGATCGAACGGCCCGGCCTTCGCCATCGGCGGCGACGGCGAGACGCCCTATTGGGAACGTCCGCTGGCGCCCCTGCCCAGCGAGCCGATGGTCAGTTGTCTGATGGTCACCCTGCCGGTTCCGGGACGCCTCGCCTATGTGAAACAGGCCATCGCGGCCTACCTGGCCCAGACCCATGAGCCGCGTGAGCTGGTGATCGTCATCGATGGCCGGATCGCCGATCCGACGACGCCTCAGATCAGGTCGCATGTGGCCTCGCTCGGGCGCGACGACATCCGCATCATCGAGCCGCCGCCCGGCCTGACGCTGGGCGCGCTCAGGAACGTCAGCAAGGCCAACGCGCGCGGCGATCTGATCTGCATCTGGGACGATGACGATCTGCATCATCCCGAAAGGCTGCAGCAGCAGGCCGCGGCCTTGGTTCAGTTTGGGGCCGAGTCCACGGCGCTGCAGAAGATCATGCAGTTCTTTCCGCGTGAGCGAAAGCTCTACTGCGTCAACTGGAGCCCGACCTCCGAAAACGCCATGCCCGGGACGCTGATGTGCCGCGCGAGCGCGCCGATCGCCTATCCGGAGGCGGGCCAGCGCGCCGATCGCGGCGAAGACATTGAGGTCATGTGGCAACTGCAGACCAGAGGCCGTTATCACGTCATGACCGACCAGCCGCACCTCTTCGTCTATGTCAGTCACGGGCAGAACACTTTCGACGACGCGCATCACCGCCGGATCGCGGACGGGTTCGGCCTGCCGCAGGCGCTGCTCTGGCAACGCGAGGCGGCGTTGCGCGAGGGCCTGGCCGCCTTCGATTTTGGGCCGGGCGAGGTGACGTTGCTGGCTTCGAACGGGCCGGCCTTCACGCTTGGGGCCCGCGGCCGCCGATGACTGACAGCCCCTCGATCAGCTGCCTGATGGTCACCCGTCCCGCCCCAGGGCGGCTTGGGCGTCTGAAATGTAGCCTGCAGGCCTATATCGACCAGACCCACGAGCGCCGCGACCTTGTGGTGGTGATAGACGGCGACGCCTCCGCGGCGGCCGCGGCCGCCGCCAAGGCCTATATCGCCTCGCTCGGCCGCGATGACATCCGCGTCCTTGAGCCGCCGGGCGGCCAGACCCTTGGCGCGCTCAGGAACATCAGCACCGCCAATGCCCCCGGCGATGTGCTCTGCCAGTGGGATGACGACGACCTCTGCCATCCGCAACGGCTTGAACTTCAGCTGCATGCGCTGGTCGGCCAGGCGGCCGAGGCCGTCTGCCTGCAGGAGGTCATGCAGTTCTTCCCCGCCGAGCGCAGCCTCTACTGCACCAACTGGCGCGCCAGCGAGGACAGCGCCCCCCCCGGCACCCTGATGCGCTGGCCCCGCCTGCCCGTCGCCTATCCGGAGACCGGCGAGGCCGCCCGGCGGGGCGAAGATTCCGACGTGGTTCGCCAGCTGCAGCGCAGAGGCGGCTATGGCGTCCTGGCCGGCGCGCCCCACCTCTACGTCTATGTCAGCCACGGCGAGAATTCCTGGGACGACGGCCATCACCGCATGCTGGCGACCAGCCTCGGCCTGTCGGCGGGTCTGCTCAAACGCCGGGAAGCCCGGCTTCGCGAGGGCCTTGCCGGCATCGACTTCGGACCGGGCGAGGTGACCGTGCAGGGCGCCAACGGCCCGGCCTTTACCCTCGGCCCGGCGGCGCGGCCATCACCGAAGACCGTTTTGATCAGTTGTCTGATGGTCGCCTTGCCGGTCCCCGAGCGGCTCGATCGTCTGAAGCAGAGCCTGGCGGCCTACATCGAACAGACCCACGGGCGGCGCGAGCTGGTGTTGGTGATCAACGGCGGTGAGCCCGCGGCGGCAGCCGCGATCAAGGCGCATGTCGCCGCGCTGGGGCGCCGGGATATCCGCATCATCGAGCCGCCCGGGACCCTGACCCTCGGCGCGCTGCGCAACCTCAGCCGCGCCAGCGCCGAGGGCGAGGTCGTCTGCCAGTGGGACGATGACGATCTTTCCCACCCCGAGCGGCTGGAGCGGCAGCTGGCCGCGCTGGTGCAGTCCGGCGCCGAGGGCGTCTGCCTGCGGGAGGTGATGCAGTTCTTCCCCGCCGAACGCCGCCTCTACGGCGCCAACTGGCGCGCCACCGAGGCGCAGGCCCACCCCGGCACCCTGATGCTCTGGTCGTGGTCGCCGGCGGCCTATCCGGAGACCGGCGCGCGATCGCGGCTGGGCGAGGACCTGGATGTGGTTCTGCAACTGCAGCGCAGAGGCGCCTACGGCGTCCTGGCCGGCGTCCCGCACCTCTATGTCTATGTCAGCCATGGCGGCAATTCCTGGGATGAGGCCCATCACCGCATGCTGGCGACCAGCCTCGGCTTGTCGCAAGGCCTGCTCAGACGCCGGGAATCAGCGCTTCGCGAGGGTCTGGCCCCGTTCGATTTCGGGCCGGGCGCGGTCACTGTCCAGGGTGCCAACGGCCCCGCCTTCACCCTCGACGGAGAGGCTTAGGGCGACCGTCCAGGATGGCGACCTGTTCGCAATAGACCAGGGCGCCCGTTTGGCTGTCGTAGAAAGCCAGGTCCATGCCCTCGTCGCGCAGTCTCGACAGCCGGTGGCAGGCCGGCGGCAGACGGATCGCGCCCGTGCCGTTGAACAGCCGCGGCAGGCATTCGGTCTTCATCCGGTAGTCGAGACGTCCGCGGTAATAGTCGCGCCATTCCGGTTCGCGGCCGCCGTTGGCGAAATGCCAGCTCATATAGAGGTCCAGCGGCAGCCAGCCGCGCCCGGCGATCCAGGCCTCGGCCCAGTAGTGGTGATAGGGCGTGTCGTCGTCCAGCACATAGCCGCTGATCAGCCGGGCCGGAATGTTGCGCGCCCGACACAGCGCCGCCAGCAGCGCCGCCTCCAGCTGGCAATCGGTCCAGCCGTTTTCCAGGGTCCAGTCATTCGGACGGCCCGTGTCGACCTCGTCATAGTTGACGACGCCATGCATCAGCCGGTCGAACAGGAAGTCCCAGAACCGCTCGACCTGGGCCCAGGGATCGCGCTCGCCGCCGGCGATGTCGGCGGCCAGGCGGCGAATGGACTCGCTGACCGCGATCAGGCCTTCCCGGGGCCGGGTGTAGAGGGCGAAGGCCTCCGCATCGAGCGGCGCCGAGCTCGGCTCGCCGCCGCTGGGCCGGGCGGTGAACGCCGCTTCGAACCCCAGTTCGACCTCTTGGCTGGCCGGAACCTTCAGCCGGGCGTCGAGCCGGGCCTCGGCCCTGGCATAGTCGACCTCGAGGCCGGGGGTGGGCAGGATCCCGACCTCAAGGTCACTGAGTGCGGCGTCCTCGATCGGCAGCGGCAGCCGCAGACGGACCGACGCCCCCACCGCCAGGCCGTGCAGATTGAACAGCCGCCTGAAGCGGACCTTGAACCGTCTTGGGCCAAGCGCCGTTGGCGGCGGTGCGCAGGCCGCCGCGCCGGGCGCCAGGCCATGCTCGCCCCAGGCGAACCGCCGGCAGGTGGGCACGCAGCGCTCCGCCCAGTGCGGATCGCCGTGTTCAAGGCTGAGCCAGGCCGCGAAATTGGTCACCTCGGCCGGATCGAAGCGTCGATCGCCGGAGGCGGTCCGCTGAAACCCGAGACCGCGCGCGACGAACCGGTCCAGCGTGGCCCGCGCCTCGCGCTGGGCTCGCGCCGCCTCGCCGCGCTTGACCTCGCCGATCCAGCCCTGGGTCAGCAGCAGGTCTATGATCTCGGCTTCGCTGGCGGCGCCGCGTCTGGGGCCAAGCCTGACGCCCAGCGGCGCGGGGCCGGTCTCGCCGCCCGCCGTCGGGGTCTTGACGCGGCCAGCGGGGCCGTGTGCATGAGTTGGACGATTGCGGTTCATCCGATCTCCGCGGAGCCCTGTCCTTGCTGCTGCACCTGATCGTACCGCGCATCAACGACTATATGACCGAGGCGATCGTCGAATGGATCTATCCATCGCAAGGCCAGTTGCTCGACGTCGGCGCGAAGCTGCTTGATATGACCGTGGACCTGAGCGCGGCCGCGCCGCACGACTGTCCGCCGATTTCGCATTACCGCCTGGTGCTGCGCGAGCCGGTGTGGCTGCGCCAGCTGACGGCGTCGCGCCGCGAAACGGTGGCGTGCGGCGCGCAGATCGCGCTCTTCACCTCCACGCCGGACGAATCCATCGAAGTCCCGTCCACCCGGGCGGTTCGCGTGGCGATCGCGGCGATCATCCATCAACCGTCCTGGGATTGGAGCTGAGCCTGGTTCCGCTGCGCCTTGGTCCGCTCACGCCGCCGGGCTTCGCCGTCGGGCGCTCCGGCGTGCGCTGGCTGCGTGAGGACGGGGCCCTTTGCCGCGCCGGCGAGGCGATCGCCTATTGCAATATCGGCCTCATCCCCGTGCGCGGCGCACGGCAGCTCGACAACCCATTTACCGACGAGGCCTCGGATCTGCAGGTGGCGTTCGCCCCACGAATCTCGGGGCGCCTCCGACGCTCCACCGCCAGCTCGCGCGGCGGGTTTCTCGACCGGCTCAACCTCTTCCAGTTCTGGGAGCCCGACTTCGTGCTCGGCCAGCTGGAGCCTGTCGAGGGCTCGACGCCGGCCCGGCCAGGCCCGGAAGACGAGTTGGACCTGCTGTTCATGACCGGCCGGCGCCAGGCGGACGTCACCGAGGGCCGGCACGGCTTGCTCACCGGCTGGCACAATCGCGCGCGAGCCTGGCGGGCAAGCGACGACGCGCCGCTGGGCTCGGTGCTTGGCCTCGGCATATGCGACATGTCCGGTGTGATCCGCGGCGAAAGCAACGCCTTTCTGGAGCTGTTCGAGGCGATCGGCGGGCCCGCCCACGCGATCCTATCCGACGAGGAGCCGATGATGCCCAGCGCCCGGATCGTCATCGAACAGACCCTGCGCACCAAGGCCGAGTACGACGAGATCGCCGCCGATCTCATCGGCCATTTCGCGTCCATCGGGAGCCAGGTCGAGCCCTCGGAATGGATCTTCCTCGCCAGCCTGCTCCAGGCGCTGCGACGGGCGCCGCTCGCCGAGACCTACGACATTCTGAGCCGTACGGGCCTTAGCCACACCGGTCCGGCCGACGCGGTGGTGCTGTCGGCGCACGCGGAAGCGGCTCTCGTCGTGCGCCATCGCCGCCTGGGCTACACGCTGCGCGTCCACGGCCATCGGCTCGGCCAACCGGCCCCGAACGTGGATCCGTGGCTGAGGGCGAATTTCGAGCGGGTCGATCGCACGCTCGACGATGTCGCCAGCGACTATCGCGATCTGGTCGCCATGGTCCGCGCCGCGCCGGCGCGTTTGCCGCAGCGGTTGTTGATCATGAACAGGATGGGGACCACCGGCGATGAGGACCTGCAGAACTATGCCGGGTTCGACCTCCCCATGGCCAGCACCCTGTCCAGCATCTTCGCCCAGGATCTCAATCTGGTCCTGCACGATCTGGCCCGCGAGCCCGAGGTCGATATCGTCGATGTCGACGCCATCACCGCCGAAATGGGCGGGCAGATCAACATGCCCGACAACGTCCATACCAGCGGCGCCTTGCAGGCCGAGACGCGCGCCGAAGTCCTGCACATCCTGAACGCCCGGGGCGTGCCGGGCTTCGGGCCCGCTAGCTGACCTCGAACTCCACCGCCATCCTCTGCAGGCCGTCGGGCGACGCGGGCAGGGGTTCGGCGGGGTCGTCGCTCAGCACCGCCAGGGGCGCGCCGATGGCCTGCCAGTCGCCCTCGGCGCAGACGATCTGGCGCAGAATCCCCGACTGGCCGGCGCGAACCTCGACCAGGGCCTTGTGGGTTTCCAGCTCGACGATCAGCTCGCCGGCGGCGAATTCGTGGCCGACCGGGCCATGCCATTCCAGCACCCGCACCTCATCGACATCTTCGATCGGGCCGGGAACGGTCAGTGTATAGATCATGCGAGGACCCCCGCGCCCCCTCTCGCCTCTGACCGCTCGGGCGTCAAGCGCCGGGCCGACCCGCGCAAGCTTGGCCTTTATCGGAACTTCCCGTAGCCTGTTCCGGCGTAGCCGTCGAAAGAACAGAAATGTCGGGCGTCTTTCTGTCCTATTCGCGCGGTGATCGCGCGCTCGCCGAACAGATCATCCGTGGGCTGCGCGCCCTTGGCGTCGTCGTCTGGTGGGACGAGGACATGGGCGGCGTCGATTGGCAGGAAGAGCTTGAGCGCCAGATCAGCGAGCTTGCCGGCGTCGTGGTCCTTTGGACGCCCAATTCCGCCGCCAGCAAGCACGTCAAGGACGAGGCGCGGCTGGGGCTCGAGACCGAAAAGCTGGTCAATGCCATCGAAGGCGTGCCCAAGCCGCCCTTTCCCTATGACCGCGTCAACGGCTTGCCGCTCGATGGATGGAACGGCCGCGAGCCGCATCGCGGCTGGGCGCGGCTGGTCGAGACCATCGAGGAAAAGGTCGTCGAGGCGGGCGGCGCCAAGGCCGGGGAATTCAGCGGGGCGCTGGCGCGGCGCACGCGATGTGCGGCTGAAACAACAGGCGATCGCCACGGCCCAGGGCCTGTTTCAGGATGCGCAGGCCCACGACGGCGAGGCTGCCGACGCCGCCAAGGCCGCCGGCGAAGCCCTAGGCCGGGCCGAGGAACAGCACCAGCGAGTCGTCGAGATGCGCGCCAGCCCGGCGATTCAGCGCACGGCGCAACAGGAGCTCGACGACGCCCGCGCCGCCAAGGATGCGGCCGACAAGGCGCAACGCGCGGCCAAGGCCGAACTCAGCGCCGCCTCGCGCGCCCTGTCGCATGCGCGGACCGAATTCGAGGCGCTCTTTTCGGTCAGCGCCGACATGGCCGTCCCGCCGCCGCCAATTGTTCCGCCCGCCAAGCCTCCCTCGGCAGAGCCCGCGGCGCGAACAGTCGAGCGCGCGACCACC
>CALAEG010000372.1 GCA_937890965.1 uncultured Caulobacteraceae bacterium
AACCGTTCGATCACGGCTTCCGAAACGCCGAGGCGCACGCCATGCGTCGCCATCGTCCGCCGCAGGTCGTGGAACCGCCAGGTGGCGAGCGGGGGGTCGGCCAGAAACGTGTCGAGCCGGATCTTAGCGCGGCTGTATCCGGAGATATGGGTCTCGCCATCGGTGGTCCAGACAAACGCCCCAATACGAGGCTGTTGTGCGAGCAGTTCGGCCGCCTGGACTGATAGCGGAACGAGTTGAGCCCGGCCATTCTTGCTGTTCTCGGAGGGAATGACCCATGTCTTGGCCTCCAGGTCGACATCGGCCCAGCGCATTGAGGCTGCCTCGGTGCGCCGCTGCCCCGTTAAGATCAGCAACCGGACGTAACCCTCATAGGGATAGCCTAGGAGGTCAGTGGCACCATAGACCCGCGCCAAGTCTGTCATCGATAGGAAGCGGTCGCGCGGGACATCGACACCAGGGGGATGGATCACGTCCGCCGGCGAAACCTCTAGCCAGTCTCGATAGCAGGCGTAGCGCATGACGGTCTTGATGATCGCAAGCACCCTGGAGGGCGCGATCTTTCCGTCAATGCCGTCGATTAGGTCGCGTACGTCGCCACGGGTGATGCTTTCGAGGTCCCGCTCGCGCCAATGCGGCAGCACATGAATCTCGAGTTGGCGCTCCTGGTTTCGCCAGCTTGAATTGCGCGCCTTGGCGATGTTGTCCACCCAATGGCGGGCGGCCTCGCCGAAGGTCTTCTTGGCGCGTGGCGCGCCTTCCTTGGCGATCTGGATCAGAAGTCCTCGGGCGGCGTTGCGAGCGTCCGCGAGACCCAAGGCGGGGTAGGTGCCCAGTGTCTTGTTGATCGGCTTTCCGCCGGCCCGCGTGCGCACAATCCAGGCCTTCCGACCCCCTGCGCCGACGCGAAGCCTCAGGCCGGTCACCAGGTCGTCCCTATGCTCCTCCTGACCCGCCCGCGGCGGCTGAATCGCGGCAATGCGCACATCGGTGAGCCGGGGCATGATTGGTTGTTACCTAGAGGGGCAAAATAGGTAGCGTTTAGGTAACAGATTCGGCCGCAGCATGCAAAACATGCGCAGAGTGGTCATCATAACCTATTGAAATATATTACTATGATACGGTATGCGACATCGACGAGCAAGTTTGCCAAGGTTGGGGTCGTGAGTTCGAATCTCATCGCCCGCTCCAAATTTTCTAATATAAAACAATATGGCACCCGACGGGGCTGGCGGGCGACCGCCAGCCTGGGCCGCGGTGGGGCGATAGTGGGGCAGCGGGCGCGACTTCCTTGACGCCGCTGCTGGGCCCGGCCGGATGGAGCAGGATCGTGGGATGGGAAGGTCCGTTTTCTGGCCGAGACCCAACGTCCGCTAACGACCCGAAGCGGACGTTCATCGTGATGGCTCGCTAGCGGCGCCTCGACGGTTGGAACGGAGGCGGCCCGGCCAAGGGCGGAAACAGTGCGACGTGCCGATCGCCCTGACGGACCTCGATCGCATGGCGATGGTCGATCCCGCCAACATAATCGATCGCCGCGTCGTCGTGCTCGAACGCCACGACCAGAGTTTCATCGATCGAGCCATCGTCGTTCAGCAGGTCAATGGTGTAGGGAACCATGGCGGCGTTCCGTTGGGCGCGCTCCCAAAGGTCATGTCTCTTCTGTTTCGCCCATCACAGCATTGATCCGTCGCAATCGCCCAGACTGCTGAAGTCAGCGGTGTCGTGAAGCCAGCCTGTGGATCGTCGTAACAGCCTTCAATAGTCGGCAAGATTGACGATGGCCCTGAGTTCCGCCGTCTTCAGTTCGAGAGTTCGCGGCGACAGTCGATGGATGACACCCATCGCCTCGAGACGGCCGAGGCCGCGGGTGACCACCTCCGAGGAAGTGCCGATATAGTCGGCGATGTCGTAGCGCGTCATCGGTAAGGTCAGGATTTTGTGCTTTGAGTCGAAGTAGTCTTCATGGGCGGAGCAATCTACAATAAATGCCGCGAGTCTTCTTAGGCCATTGAGTCGACCCATCATGATCAGCTGCCGTTGGGCGTTTCTCAGGTCGTGAACTGCCTTGACAAAGAACTGATGCTGGATCGCAGGGTGAGAAAGTAAGAATTGGTCCAGCTGAGCGGTGAGAAATCGATAGAACGTACAAGCGGATAGCGTACTGACGGTGTTGACATACACACCTTCCTCAGCTAGCCCAAGTACATCTCCCGGCCAATAGAAAGCGACTATTTGCCTCTCTCCATTTGGCAGCACGAAGTACGCTTCCGCGACGCCGTCCGTAAGCAGGTATAGATAGCTCGCCTTCTCGCCTCGGGCGAAGATTTGGGAGCCCGTCGTCTTGAAGGAGATGGCTTGGCCAATGCGTCTGAGCTCGGCCCTTTCATCGACGGAAAGGGGGAGAAACGGTCCTTCCTCGCCCTGCACTGGCTGCCAGGGCGGGACGGCGCGGATGCGGATTTCGTCGGGGGGCATGGGCGGCGTTAGCTCCTCCGTCGCCGTGCGGCTACACGCTCGCCGGCGACAATCTCCTTGCATATCTGCAGGTCCGAAAACTGACTTTTGTCAGGGCCAATCTGCTCAGGACCGGATAATGTCAGAGCTGCGCCGAGCTGGCTTTGATCTATCCCAACACCGTCGGCCGGCCCAGCGACGCGCGATTCCTTTGGGCTGAGGCGGCAAATGGCGGCGTCGGTGGACGAGTGGGTGTGCCGCGAGAACCTAAAGCGCCTCGGCAGGCAGTTGGAGGAAGTGCAGGACCAAGACGAACGCAACCTGCTGAGCGAACTGATAGCGCACGAGAGAGCCAAACTTGATCAGCTCGCCCGCAAGAACAAGCCTCGCTAGTCGGACGCTTCGAATGCCGATCCCGAAGAGCGGACCTCAAATATCTGACCGAGAAGGCGCGCGAGCCTGGGCCGCTGGCCGCCACGCCGCTGTAGGCCGAAGTGCAACATGATTGAAGTCATCCATCTGCCCGCCGGCGCAGACCCATCCGAGAGTGACATGTGGGTACGCATTGAGCGAGGCGACGGCGGCAAGTTCGTGGTCAAGATATTCGAGTTCAGGCATCGCCCGGTAATCAGATTCGAACCGCCCCTGGACTCATTTGAGGCGGCTGTCGCGCGCGCGAGACATCACGCCGAACGCATTGGCGTCGAGACGATTCACGCCTTCGGGTGCGAAGAGCCCTAGGAGGAGTGGCTCCGCAGGCAGCTACATCCCCAAATGCCGCGGTTCCAGTTCAGTCCGGACCAAATCACCGACATCATCCGATACTTGAAAAGTATCCAAACGCACCGATCGCCCTCGGACGATTCCTGTTTGCACGCGCCAGGGCACGCCCGCCGCG
>CALAEG010000373.1 GCA_937890965.1 uncultured Caulobacteraceae bacterium
CACCAATAGCGGTCCGGTGGCGCGCAAGACGCCGGACGCCGCAGTGCTCGACGCCATCGGCGCGATCCGCAGCGCCAAGCCGGCGGCCAAGACCAGCGCAGCGGTCGCGCCGAAACCCCGGGCGCGCAGGGCTCCCGCTTCAAGCTGAGGGCAGACGTCGCGCCCGGCTAGTGCGCCGGGCGGACGGTGAACCGGGCCAGTTCGGTGCGCGGCGGCGCCCAGGTCGGCTTCAATTCGGCGGCCTTGGAGTAGTCGAAATAGGCCGCCTTGACGTCGTCAAGACCCTCATCCGCCAAGGCCCGATTGAAATAGGCCTTTTCCGGCTCTTCCGGTCCCAGCGCGAGGCCGTGATCGATGTCGGCGATGCCTTCGGCGAAGTGCATCTGCGCGATCTTGACGCCGCCGAGATTGACATAGGCCTCGCCGAGGTTGGGGTCGAGTTTGACGCCCTCCTCAAAGTCCCGCTGCGCCGACACATAGTCGTTCAGGGTCATGTAGAGGACGCCCTGATTGATGTAGGTGCCGGCCATGTCGCGGTCGGAAAGCGGTTCGGTTTCGATGGCGCGGGCGCAGTCGGCGATGCCCGCCCGGAGGTCGCCGCCGTACTTGGCGGTGTGGAAACATTGCGCCGCGAAACCCGAACCGTAGACGGTGACCGCCGCCTTGGCCTGGTTGGGGGCCATTAGACCAATTGAACTGACAATAAGCGCTGCCGCTCCCGCGGCCACGGTGATCCTGAGCATCTCAAGCCTCCTGTCGCCTTGGCGACAAGCATACGCTCGTTCTTGCCGCTAGGGAAACGCTCTGCTCGCCTATAGGCCGAGTGGCGGATAGGGGCCGAACGCCAGTTGCTCGAAGACCCCAAGACCCGCCTGGTCCGGCCGGCCCTCCTGCTTCAGCGTCAGGGTCGAGATCGCCTGGATGTGCAGGTTCTCCATCGCGTTCAAGTCGAGATTGGCCAGGGAGATATCCTCGCGCTCGACCTCCTGTTCGCCATGCAGCCGGCCATGGCCCCATTTGGGGTGGGTGTAGCCGATGCCGCGCATCAGGAAGGTCTGGATCGGCTTGAACTCGATCTCCAGGGCTGGCGCATTGGGCATGGGCACGGTCAGCCGGGCGGCGCGGGCGTGGCGCGTGCCGGGCTCGATGGTGACGGCCATTTCGGCATGTTCGACCTCGATCATCTCCGCCGCGCTCGCCCCATCGGGGCAGACCACCGCCCGGGTATTCCACGGCACGCCGCTGGAATCTGCGGTGAAGTGGAAGAAGACGCTACGGTCGGCGAAGTTCATCGGCGTCCATTGCCAGAAGAAGCCCGGCGGGCCGGAGGACGGGGTCGGCTGCGGGTCGGGCGCGCCGATCGGGCGCACACCCCAGGACCGGTCGCGGGTTCCGACGCAACCCGCCGCAAGGGCCTCGCGCTTGCCGTCGATCTCGATCCAGCCGGTGTAGCGGCCGTTCTGGGTCAGGCGCGTATAGTCCATGAAGGTGCGCGGGCCGTTGCGGCGGATGAAGCGCGGCTCCTCGATCGGAAAGGCGCGGCCCTCGAAGACGAACTCGGCAGCCAGGCCGTCGGTGGGCGCCAGCGTCACCTTCAGCCGCTTCAGCGGCTCGATCACCTCGATGCGGATCGGCCCGACCTGGAGATCGAACCGCTCCATGTGCAGGATGCGCGAGGCGTGGACGCAGTGTTCCACCCCGTCGCGGATCACCGAGACATGGGCGTCGGCGACGTTCAGGTGCGGATAGACCCCGAACGCCACGGCGAAGAAACCCGACCCGTCCGGATTGTAGCCGTTGAAAAAATAGCGGTCGTAAAAGTTCCGGTCGGTGCCGGAATAGGCGATCGGCTCCGGCGTCTGGTGGATGGGGAAGTCGTCGGCCTTGCTGAGCATGATCTTACAGTCCCGCGAATTCGGCCCGGCGCGGGCCCATATAGCCGAAGAGGAAGGCCGCGACCTTGCGCATTTGGATCTCCTCCGAGCCCTCGGTGATCCTATAGCGGCGATGATGACGGTAGATGTGTTCGAACGGCTTGTGCCGCGAATAACCGATGCCGCCATGCACCTGCATGGCCCGGTCGGCGGCGTCGCAGACCAGACGGTTGGCTTGGTAGTTACACATCGACACCTTGTCGGAGATCTGCCGCTCGACCTCCTTGTGGGGCATGTTGTCCATCTCCCAGGCGGTCTTGCGGATCAGAAGCCGCAGCATCTCGGCCTGGGTGGCCAGCTCGACCAGCGGCCACTGGATGGCCTGGTTGTCGGAGAGCGGCTTGCCGAACGGCTTGCGGATGCGCGCATACTTGACGCTCTCATTGATGCAGAAGACCGCCGCGCCGAGGGACGAGGCCGCCTGGCGGATGCGGTTCTGGTGCACGAAGCTTTGCCCAAGACCCAGGCCACGTCCCACCACGCCCCAGATGGCGTCGTCCGGCACCCAGACATTGGTGAAGCTGACCCGCGGGTGATCGGTCGGCATGTTGAAGGTCCAGAGATACTCCTCGATCTTCACGCCCTCGGCCTTGGCGGGGACGAGAAAGACGGTAATGCCGGTCGAGTCGCCGTCCTCGCCGCTGGTGCGGGCGAAGACCATGCAGTGGCTGGCCACGTGCATGCCGGTGGTCCACATCTTTTCGCCATTGATGCGCCAGCCGGCGACGCCGTCCTTCTCTTCCGGGACCGCACGGGTCTCCATGAAGGTGGCGTCGGAACCGTGGTTGGGCTCGGTCAGGCCGAAGCCGGCGCGGATCTGGCCTTTCAGCAGCGCGTCGCCGTATTTCTCGTACTGGGCGTTGGTGGCGAACTCCTTGAACATCAGGATGAAGGGGTTGTTGCCGACGATCGAGTGCTCGTTCTGCAGGTCGTTGTGCAGGCCGAGTCCTTTGGCGGCCAGGTGTTCGCGGATGACCGCCATGGCCAGGTTGGAGCCGCCCTTGCCGCCCATCTCCTTGGGCCAGGCGAAGCGCAGATGGCCGGCGGCGTCGGCCAGCTTGCGCGCCTCGCCCAGCAGCGCCTCCCATTCCGGGCGTGGCAGGCCCTGGTTGTCCCAGTCGGTGCGGGCGTGTTCGCGGCGGTGGTCGAAGAAGCGCTCGTTATCGTCCTTGGCCTGGAGCGGCTTGATCTCGGCGTCGATGAAGCGATCCAGTTCGGCCAGATAGTCGACCAGGTCTTGCGGCAGGGTGAAGTCCATCGGTGGCGTCCTTCAGGGGGTTCCGCCGTCTCGGGAGGCGAGTTCGGCGCGGTAAGCGGCATAGGTGGGCTGGTCGACAGCGAGCTTGGCCATGGTGGTGGCCCAGAGGTGGTCGGAGAGGCCTGGCGTCGTCAGGTCGAGTTCGCCGGCTTCGATACGTCGCGCCAGTTCGACGTTCAGTTCGGCCAGCGATCCTTCGGTCCCGAGCAGAACCTTCAGCCGCGCTGAGTTCGGCGGCGTCCTCGGCCGGCGCCAGGTCGAGCTGGCGGCGCATCATCTCCAGCGCATTGGCGGCGACCCGGGCCTGGAACGAGGTGGCGCCGGTGGTCTGGGCCGCGACCACGGTCTTCAGGAAGACGGCGACGGCGCCGATGACTTCCGAGGGGGTGGGCTGGTCCTGCATGTCAGGCCGCCAAGAGTCGCAGGAGATCGATTTCGTTCTCCGAGGTGCGCCGGGCGATCACCGCGCGCTCGACCGAGGGGTCGGCGCCCCGGAAGGCGGCCACCATCGAGGCGCACATCACCCCCCAGCGCATGGAGCCGAACACCTCCCAGAACAGCGCGTGGTCGCGTTTCACCGGCGCGCCGCCGGCCGCCTCATAGCCGGCCCAGAGATCCTCGCGCTCGCCGAAGCCGCCGACCGGCTTGTCGACCATGCCGAAGCGCCAGGCATTGGTGCAGATCCAGCCCAGGTCCTCCATCGGGTCGCCGACATGGGCGATCTCCCAGTCGAGCACGGCGCGGACGCCGTCGGGGCCGATCATCAGATTGCCGTTCCTGAAATCGCCATGCACCAGCTTCATTTCATCCGGCGGCGGCGGACAGTGGGCGTCGAGCCAGCGGAAGGCCAGTTCGAACACCGGTCTTGGCAGGTTCGAGGCGCGGTAGGTGGCGCGGTACTGATCGACCAGTTCGGCCGGGGTCGAGCGGCGCAGGCGTGGGAAGTCGCCCGGGTTCATGGTGTGGATGCGGGCCAGCACCTCGCCGCACTGGCGCGCCAGGAAGGTGCGGGCCCCCGCCAGCTCCTCGGACCTGACGATCCGCCCGCCAAGGGTCTCGCCCTCGACAAAGCCCATGATGAAGCCGTGGCCGAGCCCGTCTTCGGGCTCAAGCACGTGCCGCACCGGCGGCGCCGGCACGCCGGCGGCGGCGGCGGCGACGACCAGGGCGGCCTCGGTCTCCAGCCCGATGGCGGTTTCCGAAACGCGTGTGCCGCCCGGCGCGCGGCGCAGGATCAGCGGGGTCGTCTCCCCGTCGGCCACCAGCTCGAAGCGCCAGACCTCCTGGGTCGCGCCGGCGGTCAGGCGACGCAGACTGGCCATGACGCCGCCGGGCGCCAGACGCCCCGCCAGCGCGTTCAGGCCGCTCTCAAGATCGTTCTCAGCCGATGACGCCATAAGCCCTAATGTTTCCGCACCCGCGTGCGCCGCTCATTGCTCTGCGGCGGCGCCTCGCCTATCAAAACAGCCATAATTCATAAGGCAAGGAGGAGACGCGGCATTGCCGTAAAGGAAGGCAAGCCTTTCCTGACGGCCAGGTCGAAAACGCCATGGCCCCATCCGAGATTCGCATTCCCGGCGACCGCGCCGAGACGCTGGTCGATCCCGCGGCTTACGCCGGCCCGCGCATCCACGAGACCTATGCCTGGCTGCGCGCCAACAATCCGTTGGGGGTGGCCCAGCCGGAGGGCTACGACCCCTTCTGGGTGGTCACCCGCCACGCCGACATCCTGGACATCAGCCGCCAGAACGCCCTTTTCCACTCCGGCGACCGGTCGACCACCATTGTCAGCGCCGCCGGCGACGCCCGCATCCGGCAGATGACCGGCGGCAGCCCGCACCTGGTGCGCAGCCTGGTGCAGATGGACGCGCCCGACCATCCGAAATACCGCATCCTGACCCAGGCCTGGTTCCTGCCGCAGAACATCCGCAAGCTGGAGGACCGCATCCGCACCATCGCGCGCGCTTCGGTGGACCGCATGCTGGCCTCGGGCGGCCAATGTGACTTCGTCAGCGAGGTGGCGTTGCACTTTCCCCTGCACGTGATCATGGAGATCCTGGGCGTGCCGGAGGCGGATGAGCCGCGCATGCTGATGCTGACCCAGGAGCTGTTCGGCGCCGCCGACCCCGATCTGGGCCGCGAGGAAAAGGAGACCGCCGATCCGCTCGACATGGGGGCGATCCAGGGCGTGCTCGCCGACTTTTACCAGTATTTCGCCAAGATCAGCGCCGAGCGCCGGGAGCATCCGCGCGAGGATCTGGCGACGCTGATCGCCACCAGCGAGATCGACGGGCGGCCGATCTCCGAGTTCGAGGCGATGAGCTACTACGTCATCGTCGCCACGGCCGGCCACGACACCACCTCATCGACCACCGCCGGGGCCATGCAGGCCCTGTGCGAGCATCCCGACCAGCTGGCCTGGGTGCAGGCCGATCCAGCCCGCATTCCCGGCCTGATCGACGAGGCCATCCGCTGGACCACACCGGTGAAGACCTTCATGCGCTCGGCCACCGAGGACGCCGAGGTGGGCGGCCGCGCCATCGCCAAGGGCGACTGGCTGATGCTTTGCTACGCCTCGGGCAACCGCGACGAGACGGTGTTCGAGAACGCCAACGCGTTCCGCGCCGACCGCTCGCCAAACCGCCAGCTGGCCTTCGGCTACGGCGCCCATCTCTGCCTCGGCCAGCACCTGGCCAAGATGGAGATGCGCATCCTCTACGAGGAACTCTTGCCCAGGCTGAAGTCGGTCGAGCTGGCGGGCGAGCCGCGCATGTCGCAGGCGGTGTTCGTCAACGGGCTGAAGTCGCTGCCCATCCGCTTCGTGGCGGCCTGACCCGATGGCCGAAGAGCCGCTGACGCCGGAGCGCATCGCCGCCTATATCACCACCCGGCTGGCCGATGCGCACGATGTCGAGGTCGATTCCCTGTCGCGGATCACCGGCGGCGCCTCCCGTGAGACCTATCGGCTGCGGCTGCGCTACCAGGGCGGCGATGGCGCGGTGGAGCGGCGGCTGATCCTCAGGCGCGACCCGCCGGACAGTCTGATCGAGACCCAGCGCGATGTCGAATTCGCCGCCTATCGCGCATTTTACGGTTCGGCGGTTCCGGTGCCGGAAATGTTGTGGCTGGAGGAAGACACCGGGCCGCTCGACCGTCCCTTCTTCATCGCCGAGGAGATCACCGGCTTCGAATCGAGCCCGACCGGCCTGCTCTCGCCGCCCTTCAGCGACCATGCCGAGGCGCTGGGCACGCACAAGTGGACCATCCTGGGCGAGATCTCCCGCGCCGACCCGATCGCGCTCGGCCTCGACCGGCTGATGCCCGTGCCCGAGCCGGACGGCTGCTGGGCCCGCGAGTTGGACTATTGGGAGGGCGTCATCGACGCCGACCAGATCGAGCCGCAGCCGATCATTCGCGCCACCATCCGCTGGCTGCGGGCCAATCCGCCGCCGCCGGCGCAGAAGATCAGCGTCGTGCACGGCGACTATCGCACCGGCAACTTCCTCTATGACAAGGAAGGGGTCATCCACGGCATTCTCGACTGGGAGATGGCGCATCTTGGCGACCCGCTCGAGGACCTGGGCTGGGGGTTGAACCGCATCTGGTGCTGGGGCGGCGACGACCGCCGCGGCGGACTTCTGCCGCGCGAACAGGCGATCACCATCTGGGAAAAGGCCTCGGGTCTGAAGGCCGATCCCGCGGCCCTGCACTGGTGGGAGCTGTTCAACTGCGTCAAGGGCCAGGGCATCTGGGTCTCCAGCGCCAAGGCCTGGATGGACGGCCAGAACCGCGAGCCGATCCTGATCTTCTCAGCCTGGCGCATGCTGAACATGCAGGATCGCGCCGCCCTCGAACTGATGGGTCACCTATGACGCCGAACACCCGGGCCATCCTGATGGACCTCGCCCAGCGCATGGGCGGCCTCTATGCGCCGGACCTGAAGTCCCCCTACCTGGCCGGATCCGCCGGCCTGACCGCGGCGGTGCTGATGATGGCCGCCGAGGAAGGCGACCGCACCGCCCACCGGCTGGTCGAGGAAAACCGCGCCATCCGCGTCCTCCTCAACGAGGCCGCCGGCCTGCCGCCCCCCGCCGACCTGGCCGAGCGGCTGCGCAACCTGGCGGGCGGCGATGACAGCAACCTGCGCATCTCGGCCCTGCAGGCGGTCAATGACGCCCTGCGCGACACCCTGACCGACCTGCACGCCTTCGTCGAGACCCAGCCCGGCGACAGCGCCGCGGGGCTCAACGCCGCGATCTGGTCCGAACTCGCCGCCTCGACCCGCCGCCGCGCCTTCGCGAGCGCGTCCTTCTAGGCCCCAGTCAGGCCCGCAAAGGCGACGCCGCCGTCCACCGCGATGGTGACGCCGACCACATAGTCGCCGGCGCGCGAGGCGAGGTAGATGGCTACCCCGGCCATGTCGTCGTCGCGGCCGATGCGGCGGGCTGGAATCTGCCTGGCGACCGCCTCGCCGTGATCGCGGGCGGTGATGTTCATTTCCGAGGCGAAGGCGCCCGGCGCGATGCCGGAGACGCAGATATTGTCGGCGATCAGGGTCGCGGCCATGCGCCGGGTCAGATAGATCAGCCCGGCCTTGCTGGCCTGATAGGAATAGGTCTCCTGGGGATTGGGGCGGATGCCGTCGATCGAGGCGACGTTGATCACCTTGGCCGGCCGCTCGGCCGAGGCCGCCGCGCGCAGGGGCGCGGCCAGCGCCTGGGTCAGGAAGAAGGGCGATTTGAGGTTCAGGTTCAGCACCTTGTCCCAGCCCGCCTCGGGGAAGGCGTCGAACTCGGCCAGCCATGCGGCCCCGGCATTGTTGACCAGGATGTCGAGCCTGGACTCATGCTTGGCATAGGCGGCCGCCAGCGCCTTGCAGCCCTCGACGGTGGAGACGTCCTGAGGCAGCGATATGCATTGCCCGCCATCCTTGGAAAGCTCGGCCGCCGTCGCATCGCAGGCGCCGGGCTTGCGCGAGGAAATATAGACCTTGGCGCCCTGGGCGATGTAGCCGGCGGCGATCATCTTGCCGATGCCGCGCGAACCGCCGGTGATCAAGGCGGTGCGGCCGGCGAGCGAAAACAGGTCGGTGGTCATGGGCGTTTCCTTTTCTTGATTGAGTTCACCAGACCGCCGCGGCGGTGCTGACATAGTTCCACAGCGCGCCGAAAGCCGCGCCGACGATGCTGGCCGGCCACCAGATCGGCAAAAGCTGATGCACCTCGGACGCCACCGCGACATTGGCGGCCAGGCCGATGCTGCACAGGGCGCAGAACTTCAGATAGCCGAGCAAGAGCGGCCAGCCGGACTTGCGCCGGTCGCGATAGGTCACCTCGTTGTTGATCAGGTAGTTCGAGGTCATCGCCACCATCGAACCGGCGAACTGCGCCAGCGAAAAGCCGAGGCCGAAAACCAGGAACCCTTTCACCGCCGCCAGCTGCACGGCGACGCCGCTGGCGCCAACCAGGCCGAACATCAGGGCGCGGGTCGGGATCAGGCCGCCGGTCAGCTTGTTTAAGAGCAGGCCGAGATAGTCGATCACCATCCGTCGATCGAGCTTGGAGCCGCCCGCCACCCGCTTGCGGAAGACATAGGGCAGTTCGACGATGCGCAGCGGTTCGGTCTGCGAGGCGATGAGGTCGAACAGCACCTTGAAGCCGACGGTGGTCAGGCGCGGGGCCACGGCCTCGAGCCGCTCGCGGCGGATCATGAAGAAGCCCGAGACCGGATCGCTCAGATGTTGATGCAGGACCAGCCGACCCAGCCAGTTGGCGAACCGGCTGCCCAGGCGGCGAACCGGATTGAGCCCTTCGACCGGGGCATTGTCGCCCACATAGCGGCTGGCGACCACCAGATCGGCCTCGCCGGCCTGCAAAACCTCCAGCATGCGCGGCAAGAGCGTCTCGTCATGCTGCAGGTCGCCGTCGATCACCCCGACAAAGGGCGCCGCCGAGGCCAGGGCGCCTTCGATCACCGCGCCGGCCAAGCCGCGCCGGCGCACGCGCCTCAGGCACTGCACGCGCGTATCCTTAGCCGCGATCGCCTTGACCACCTCGGCGGTGCCGTCCGGGGAGTCGTCGTCGACGACGATGATCTGCCAGGCCGCGCCTTCCAGCGCCTTGCCCACCCGCTCGATCAGGGTGGCGACGTTGGCCTGCTCGTTGAAGGTGGGCACGACGATGCTCAGCGCGTAGCCATGCGTGGCGCCATCCGCGGACCCCGGCGCATCGACGCGCGCACGTTCGAGCAAAGACCATCTCCTGAAAGTGGACGTCGCCTTGAAGCCGCGTCGGGCGCGTGCCTATCACGCCGCCGGCCCGATGTCGCCAAGCCAAGCGACGGCGAGCGGCATTGCCGCCGCCGATCTTTGCGGCCATATCCTTCACGCAAGGGATCTCGTTATCGCGAGCCAGACGTCTATGTCGGATGCGCCAAAGCCGGTTTTACCCGTCGCCGACAGCATCGGCGAGATTCAGGTCTTTCCACGGCCCGTGGTCTGGATGGCCGGTCTCCTCATTGTGGCACTCGGCGCCTTCGGCCTCTACGAAGGCGTGCGGGGGGCCATGTCCAGCGGCGCCGGCGGCAACGGCCAGGGTGGCCTGGTGGCGGGGGACGCGGTCTCGGCCGCCGCCGCCGCACCGATCGCCAGCAGCGGCCAGTGGTCGGCCTTGAGCGGGCCGGCCATGAGTTCGGCCAGTTCGCAAAAGGCGGTCGTCGCCGCGGCCCCCACGAACGCCGACGAAAGCGATGACAACAGCGGCGAGCCGGAGTCCGCCGCTCCGGTTGCGGCCAGTGCGCCGCCGCCCACACCGGCCCCGGCGCCCAGCGCCGAGGCGCCGGTGCCAATGCCCGACGCGACCCCCGCACCGGCGCCGGCCGCGCCAGCGCCGCAATAAGGTTAGTTCGGCGCCCCGGCCGGGCCGGGCTGGCTTTGGTCGGGATGCGAGCGCGAGGTCATGCCGGCCGCAGCCGCGTCATCCTCGACATCTTCCTGGGACGCCGCCGCCGCCTGGCTCTTCTGCGGCGGAGCAGCTGAGAGCACCGGCTTTTCGACAGGCTTGCGCGCCGCGGGCGCGGCCGCCACGACCACGCTGGCGCTGCTCGCGGGCGGTTGTTCCTCGACCTGGCGCGCCTGTTGGTGGCTCAGAAGGGTCTCGACAGCCAGCGTGCCCGCGACGCCGACCAGGATTCCCAGGAGGGTCCATCCGAAGGCGCCGCCGCCTCCTCCGCCTTCTCGCGCCATCTTGAAGTCGCCCTCTATGCCTTAGGCGCCCTGCCAGCAGCGCTGTGGGCCGACGTCCATGTGCACGAAGTTGGACTCCGGATAATAGCCCACCCCCCCGAGGTCCAGGCTGAGCGCGGCATTGTGCAGGCGGCTCAACTCGACCTCGGGCAGGCGTACGTCGATGGCCATGCCCGACATGTGGAAGCTCTTCTTGGCCACTTCCTCACTGCGTTCGCGCAGCATCGCGTTGGTCGCCGCCGAGCGATAGCCGGAGATGACCTGGAACCGCGCCTTGGTCTCAAGGCGCGCATTCACGGCGTCGAGCAGATCCAGCAGCCTGGGGTCGATCGCATGAACGTCGCCAGTGCGGAAGTCGCGCAGATGGACGTTCACCGCATCAAGTACATCGGGGATATAGTCCCCGTCCGCCCAATAGACGGCCTCCATCGATTCGCCTGTGTGCAGGTTGTCCAGCGCCACCGATCGCATGGACGCGCTTGAGGGCGGCTCCGCCCAACCAAGCAAGGGAGTGGCGGTCAGGCCGGCGCCGATAACGGCGCCTAAACCGACCTTAAGTAGGGCTCGTCGTTCAAACAAACCTTCGATCCAGACTTTGAAAGCGTCCCCCGACGAGGGTGGATAAGGCGGTAAGTCGGTCCTTGCGTCAAGTCACGGTGTGGCTGGCTGCGTCGATGCGCTGCATCAGGGCGCGGTCCCAATCGTAGGGATCGGAACGGAAACTGACCACCTGGCCGTCGGCGCTGGCGAAGGCGGTCCAGTAGAAGAGGAAGACCGAGATCGGCCTGGGCAGGGGCGCGCGGACCGTGTCGCCCGACGCGATCGTCTGGTCGATCTGGTCCGGCGTCCATTTGGCGTCGCCCTGCATCACGGTATTGGCCAGCACCACCGGCTTCTCCAGCCGCACGCAGCCGTGGCTGACCATGCGGCCATAGCCGCTGAAGGTTCCATGGCTGGGCGTGTCGTGCAGATAGACGCTGTAGATGTTGGGGAACTCGAACTTGACGTGACCGAGCGCCGACTTGTTGCCGGCCTTCTGTTGCAGCCGCACGCCACCGTCCGACGTGTGGATGACGACGAAGGCGTTGCGCGCCAGATAGCCTGGATGCGCGCGCTCCTTCGGCCAGAGCTCCCGCTGGGCGATGTCGGAAGGGACGTTCCAGGGCGGGTTGAACACCACGCTCGAGATCACGCTCGACAGCATCGGCGTCTCGTCGCCGGGGCGGCCGGTGACGGCGCGCATGGCCACGGTCGGGGTGTCGTTATGAAAGAAGGTCAGCACCGCCGCGGCGATATTGACCTGGATGCGGTCGGCGGGAAGCTCCTGCGGCAGCCAGCGCCAGCGCTCCATATTGCCGATGATCTGTTCCACCCGCTGGCCGACCGGAACGTTCAGGGCCGCCAGCGTCTGCTTGTTCAAGCTCCCTGTCGGCTCGAGCCCATAGCGCTTTTGAGCCCGGATGACCGCCTGGACGAGGGCGGCGTCGAACAGCGGGCCGCCGGCTGTGACCGTCGTATCCTCGACCGCCAGCCGGGTGCGAAGCGCAACAACCGCCGCGTCGCTCATGCCGAGCTTGAGTTCCGGGCCGGCCGCCAGCGGCTGCCAGCCGCCACGCTGGGCGATGCCGCGATAGACGGCGAGGCCGCGGCGCAAGGCGTCGTAGCCGGTATAGGGCGGCGGCAGGCTGTCCAGCCAGGCGCCAAGACGATCCTGCTGCACCGCCTGGGCGAAGTCAGGCGCCGGATCGTAGGCCGGCGGGCGCAGGCCCCAATCGTGCAGGAAGGCGCTGGGCGCGAGCCGACCCGCGTGCACGGCTTGCGCATATTGCAGCACGCTGGCCACCAGCAACGTCTGGCCGTTTCGCCGCGCGCCGGGGTCTCGCGACTGCAGCAGGCCGTCGAGCCCGGCCGGCATGAAGGCGCCGTGCGCGAAACCATGGGTTTCGGCCTGGGCGAGCGTCCGCTCCAGAAGCGCGATCTGATCGGGGCGCAGGGCGACCTGGGTCGCGCCGGCGGGTTGCTGCATGGGCGTCGCGCCGGCCAGCGGCGCGGACGACGGCTGGCTGATGCACACGGCCGCCCCGGCGAGCACGGCAAGGCCGAGGCTCAAACCGATGGTCGGCGCCGCCGCTTTTCGCCACACAGCCGATATCCTCGCGTCCACGTCGATCCCCCACGCTCCATCGGGCGGCCGTCGCCGCCCGGAAGCTGATCAATGTTCGCTGATAGAGGGATTCCTGAACGATTTCGCTACCGCCGCGGCGTTTCCCCAGGATTTCGCCAGGGGTGCGGCTTTTCTGCACGCGCGCGGCGGTTGTCGGCGCCCCTTGGCCATGGCCGATACAGGGATCATGATGACGGGGTTTCAGAACACAAATTTGACGTCGACATAAGGGAAGGACAAGCCATGGATTTGGCCCATGCGCGCAGCGGGCTCTCCGCCGACCGGCTCGAGCGGATCACCGATCACCTCAACCGAAACTATATCGAGCCCGGCAAGATCACCGGCTGCCAGGTGGCGGTCTCCCGCCATGGCCACCTCGCCTATTTCAAGTCCTTTGGCGACATGGACCGCGAACGCGGCAAGGCGACGGCCGACGACACCCTCTACCGCATCTATTCCATGTCCAAGCCGATCACCTCGGTCGCGCTGATGACCCTTTACGAACAAGGCTATTTCCAGCTGGACGACCCGGTCTATCGGGTCATTCCGGAGTGGCGCAATCACAAGGTCTGGGTCGGCGGCGAAGGCGACAAGATGGAGCTGGCCAAGCCCAACCAGCCGATGAGCTTCCGCGATGTGCTCGGCCACACCAGCGGCCTGACCTATGGCTCGATGCTGGAATCGCTTGGGGCGCCGGCCGAGACCGATCCGGTCGCCCAGGCCTATGCCAAGGTTGGCGTACGCCGCGGCGAGGGCGAGACCCTGCACGATTTCGCCATGAAGCTGGCCCAGGTGCCGCTGCGCTACCAGCCCGGCGAGCGCTGGATGTATTCCCTGGCCACCGACGTCTGCGGCTATCTGGTCGAGGCGATCAGCGGCAAGCGGTTCGACAAGTACCTGCAGGAGACCATTTTCGATCCGCTGAAAATGAAGGACACCGGCTTTTCCGTGAAGCCCAAGGACGTCGGGCGCTTCGCCGCCAACTATCGCCGCAAGGGCGACAAGACGCTGGCGCTGATGGATGACCCCGAAACCAGCGTCTATCTGAAGGAGCCCAGCTTCTTCTCCGGCGGAGGCGGCCTGGTCGGCACGACGGCGGACTACGTCCGCTTCGCCGAGATGCTGCGTCGCGGCGGCGAACTGGACGGCGAACGCATCCTGGGGCCTCGCACCATCGAGATGATGACGCGCAACCACCTAAAGGGCGGCAAGGACCTGACCCAGATGGCCATCGGCGGCTTTTCGGAGACGGCCAATTCCGGGGTCGGCTTCGGGCTGGGCTTCGCCATGACCCTGGACGAGGTGGCCACCGGCTCGATGGGCGAAGGCGACTATTATTGGGGCGGCGCGGCCTCGACCATCTTCTGGGTCGACCCGAAGGAGGATCTGACCGTGGTGTTCATGACCCAGCTCATGCCCTCGGCCACCTTCAACTTCCGCGGCCAGCTGAAGAGCATCATCTATTCGTCGATCGTCGATTAGGCGTCCCCGTGAACCGCTCGGGCGCTTTGACTTCGCCAGGGAGCCCGAGCGATTGACCGAAGCGCCGACCAAGCCCCGCGAGCGGCGGATCGAAGACTATGGGCTGATCGGCAACACCCATAGCGCGGCGCTGATCAGTCGCGACGCATGCATCGAGTGGCTGTGCCTGCCGCGGTTCGACTCGCCGGCCATTTTCGCCGCCCTGCTCGGCGACGACGATAACGGCGCCTGGCGGCTCTGCGCCAGCGATCCCAAGGCCAGGATCAGCCGCCGCTACCGCCCGGGTACGGCCATATTGGAGACCCGGTTCGAGAGCCGCGGTGGCGCAGCCACCGTGATCGACTTCATGCCGCATCCGGGCGCGGACGGCGCCATCGAGCTTGTCCGCCTGGTGCGCGGCGATCGCGGCGCCTTGGATTTCGACACCGCCATCACCTTCCGCTTCGACTATGGCCAGCTGCTGCCCTGGGTGCAGGCCAATGCGGTGGGCTTGAGCGCCATCGCCGGTCCCGACGCCGTTCGCCTGGTCTCGACCGTGCCCCTGATCAACAAGGACTTCGCCACCCGCGCCAACTTCCGCGTCCGCGCCGGAGAGACCGTAGCCTTCAATCTGATCTGGTATCCGTCGCACATGCCGGCGCCCGATTGCCGCGCCCCGGAACCCCTGCTGGCCGCGACCGAGGCCTTCTGGAAAGACTGGATCGGGCGTTCGCAATATCAGGGCCCGCATCGCGACATGGTCGAGCGCTCGCTGATCACGCTGAAGCTGCTGACCTATTCGGCGACGGGCGGCATCGTCGCCGCCCCGACCACCTCCCTGCCCGAGCAGATCGGGGGACCGCGCAACTGGGACTATCGCTATTGATGGATCCGCGACGCGACGATCAGCCTCTATGCCCTGCTTACCTCCGGCTC